>NZ_JBHTLT010000027.1:0-94083 GCF_042679045.1 Sporosarcina contaminans
CCACCTGTTCTATTTTAGGGACTTATTGGACAGCCCCTACAGTTCTTTTAAGGTTTGTAGTCATGAGATAGGTGGTTGCCCAGCTTGGCTTGAAAACGCTTGTCAGACAAGGCGCGAAGTCGAGCGAAGACCCCACCTAACAGGATCGATAAGATATATTTCATTCCGAAACCTCCCACTTTTGAAGTTAGACGGATGAATCGTGTTGAAGTTACGACAATTCCCCATTGACACTCCATTCCCAATTTGATACATTCAATTACAATATCTACGATGAAGAGAGTAATGGACGATATTCCTTTAAGCGAATCGGGGGTGGTGGAAGCCCGATGGTAAACGTTCATGAAGCGCACTTCGGAGATGCTTTTCTGAATGAAGTAGGAGAAGCCGGTGTCTCGCCGTTAGGAGAAAGGGGCCTCTATCCAAACTTATAGAGGTAATTTGAGTGGTACCGCGGAACAAGCTTTCGTCTCATTTATTTGAGACGGAGGCTTTTTATATTTAGTCCAAGAAAAGCATGACAGGTGAAAGGGGTTCATCAAATGAAAAACGATATTCTTTCAGCATTGCAAGCCGCTAGTCCAGTTACAATAACAGAGCAGATGATTGAGCGTCCCTCGCAAGCGGGGTTAGGCGATTTTGCTTTGCCAACATTTCCATTCGCAAAGGAGCTGCGTACTCCTCCAAAATTGATTGCCGAACAGATCGCTAATGCGATCAACCATCCTGCTATTCAAAGAGCAGAAGCTGTAAACGGCTACGTGAATTTATTTCTCAATCGTTCATCCATCGCCCAAAACTTGCTGGACACGATTGGAGAGCAGAAAGCTTCCTATGGTTCTTTGAATGAAGGCAACGGTGCCAATGTACCGATCGATATGTCTTCTCCTAACATTGCAAAGCCTTTTTCCATGGGGCATCTCCGATCGACTGTTATTGGCAACTCCATTGCTTTGCTGCTCGAAAAGATCGGCTATCGTCCGATTAAAATCAATCATATCGGCGACTGGGGAACTCAGTTCGGAAAACTGCTCACTGCCTACCGCAAATGGGGAAATGAAGTCGAAGTCCGCCAAGCGCCTATTAAGACACTATTGCAGCTTTACATCCGTTTCCATGAAGAAGCGGAAGAAGATCCTACCCTCAATGATGAAGGAAGAGCTGCGTTCAAAGCACTTGAAGAAGGAGACGAAGATGCACTTTCGCTTTGGGAATGGTTTAAAACGGAATCATTAAAGGAATTTCAACGCATATATGATTTGCTCGGAGTTTCTTTCGACTCAACTAACGGAGAAGCTTATTACAACGACAAAATGGAGCCTGTCGTTGAAGAGCTATCCGCTAAAGGATTGTTAGTAGAGTCCGATGGAGCATTAGTCGTGGAGCTGTCGGAAGGGATGCCGCCAAGTTTAATCAAAAAATCAGATGGCGCTACTCTCTATGCAACTCGCGATTTAGCCGCTGCATTGGAACGGAAAAAAGTGTATGATTTCACGAAAGCGATTTACGTAGTAGGAAATGAACAAAGCCTTCATTTCACCCAATTAAAGCAAGTGTTGCAAAAGATGGGCTATGACTGGGCAAATACGATTCACCATGTCTCATTCGGCTTCATATTGAAGGACGGAAAAAAGATGTCTACCCGGAAAGGAAAGATCGTTCTGTTAGAAGAAGTTCTGTCGGAAGCAATTTCGCTTGCTGAGCATACAATTGCTGAAAAAAATCCTACACTGTTCAATAAAAACGAAGTTGCACAAGCAGTTGGCGTCGGCGCAATTATTTTTAGCGATTTGAAACAGCATCGCAAGCATGACATCGAATTCAACTTAAGCAGCATGCTTCAAACCGAAGGAGAAACCGGACCTTACATTCAATATACGCATGCAAGGGCAAATTCCATTTTGCGCAAGGCTGGTATTACCGGACCGTTTACAGTTGAACAAGTGAATGACTATGAATGGGCGATTTTCAAGCTACTATATGCTTTTCCGTCTGTCGTGAAACGGGCAGCAGAAGATTTGGATCCTTCCATCGTAGCTAAATATGCAATTGACCTTTCACAATCATTCAATTCATTTTACGGAAACGTCCATATCCTTTCCGACTTGCCGTTAAAAAATTATAGAATCGCACTTGTTCAAAGCGTTGCTACTGTCCTACAGGAATCATTACGCCTTTTAGGGATGAAAGCACCAAAAGAGATGTAATTCATTATAGGGAATAGAACTTGATTTTACCCACGGTGGCGTATTAAGTTCTTTCCCAGCTGCATTTTGTCATTTGAATGCCTAATCTCCAAGCATTCAAATGATCACGCAGCAAGTCTTCCTCTCGCAGCGATATTCGGCGTGGCAATATTCGTTGTTTGAAACTTCCATTCAACCAATGCTGCTCCGGAAAACGCAAAGTCTCCTTGCATTGATTTCCACATAATCGATTCGCGCTGTCCCGATAAAAGAATGCTGGCCCACCTGAAGCTATTTGGCATTGCAAAAGATGTTTCATAAGGCTGACGGCAGATACTTCAACTTTTCGGATTATAGGGTGCTGTACGCAGGCATCATACTTCTCGTGAAATGCACCGATTTCTTTTTCATCATAAACATCTGGTAACGAAAACCCCATAACCTCCTTAATCTGTCTTAAATCAAATATAAAAAATGATCCATCCGCTTCCACTTGCCGCATAAACAAGTCAGGAATGCAGACCCCTTTCAACGGCAACTCATTCGATAGAAAGGCGAAAACATCAAGATGGAAAATGTCTATATAAAGCCGACTGAAATTACTATTCATTGCCATCATCGCCTTTTGCAATGGAGCCTCTCCAACATACTCCATATAGAGCATTGAACTGAATTCTTCCGCGGTGTGCAGTCTCATCACATTGTCTCCTCCCACTAAAAAGCGATCTGTTCCACCAATCGGGTGGAGCAGATCGCTCATATTGTTCGTAGGAAACTAAACGGAATCGGCCGAAAAAATGCCATGCCGAAAAATCCGTTCGCTCCCCCCTCTCAACCCCCGAAGAAAGTGTCGCTTCAACGATAGACGGCAGGTCTCCTGGCTTTCGCTTCATCCTTCCTCCCTGCCTTCCCGTCTTTTGACAGTGGCATTTAGGGGGAAGTCGGCGATTACAGTTGCGGGGACAGCTCCGGATTTCCGGATTCCCTATTAAACCGATTTCGGTACCGCTCTATCGTTCATATTCGTATTCTTTTACTTCATTTTACCATCAATTGACCGCAATGCAATCCTATAACTTAAGATAGTTGGAAACGACCTACGATTTCGCGCAATTCACCTGCGATTTGTTTCATTCGATTTGTAGATTCTGCAACACGTTCAAGCTCGCTTTGCTGTGTTGCGGAAGATGCGCTCACTTGCTCTGCGGAAGCCGCAGTCTCTTCAGATACTGCAGACACACTTTGAATCGAAAGAAGTGCTTGATCGCGATGTGATAGCATTTCAGCAAGCTCTGACGAAAACTCTGCAATTGCTTCACTCATTCGCTCCGTCAATTCAGCATTGCGTGCAAAGGAAGCTTCCGTGCTTGAGACCGATTCGTTTTGACCTTCCATCAATGCTAAGTTAGAAGCAACGACTTGTACAGTTTGTTGAGATTCTTCTAAAATTTCCTGTACAGTTTTTTGAATCACTTCAGTTTCTATTCTCGACTGCTCCGCCAATTTGCGAACTTCCTCGGCAACAACCGCAAACCCTTTCCCATGCTCACCGGCACGCGCCGCTTCAATGCTTGCATTCAGCGCCAACAAATTCGTCTGTGCAGTAATATCGTGGATGGAAGCAATGACTTGATCGATTGAACTAATTTTCGATGCCAATGCATCCATTTGCTGACGAACTTTTTCATTCATTTCATTCATCGAACTATTATGTTCACGCAAATTCTCTACTTCAGACATACCCGTTTCAGTTGAAGCAACCGTTTGATTCGAAAGCTCTTTCATATTTTCTGAAAGAGTGGATAATGCATTGATCTGCTCAGCTAAATCGGCCATTCTACGCCCAGTCTCTTCCGTATCCTCAGACTGCTTCGAAGCACCTTGTGCGATTTCGTTCGTCGCCAATGAAACCTCTTCACTGGAAGCGACAACTTCTTCAAACGCTTGATGTACCCTTGTCGTGGAATCATTCAATTCGATCGATGACTCACGAACTGCATGAATCGCCTCGTTCGTTTGGCGCAGCATATTATTATACGCAAGTGTGACAGCACCGATTTCATCATTGCCTACCTTGCTTTCATCGACATAATGTGTCATATCCCCTGCAGCCGCTTGTTCAATCGATGTTTGCAGCATTGAGAGTGGTCTCATCTGTTTGAAAATATACCAAGCCGTTACAGCCGCCATTAAAATTACCATTACAATACCAAAAATCACTGTCATGAGAAGGACATAATTAAAGGTTTCCATTATTTTCGACTTTTTAATAGATGTTTGCACTGTCCACGTTTCATCGATTCCTTCTAACATGATCGGTGCAAGAACATTAAACGCCATTTCGTCCAAGTTATCCGATTCGGCATATAACGAACCTACTTGCCCTTCGTCAAGCTTCGATTTCATTGCATCCCAGTCCAATAGACTACGCAAATCCGTGCCATTCAAATCCTCTGTTAAACTATTCGCTGTTATTTCACCATTATCCGTCAAGATAGTAGCGTAACCGCCTTCCGGTGCAATGGATGAGACTAAGTCAGTTAAGAATTCAACCGACAAATCTGTCGTCAATACACCGAAAAACTGACCATTCTTATCAATTAACGGTACTGAAATCGTCGTCATCGATATCGTCTGACCGCCTGCATCATACGAATACGGCTCAGTCAGCACAGCTCGTTTTGAGCTTTTAGGCACTTGATACCAGTCACCGTCTCCTTCCGTCTCATATCCTCTTACTGCTTCTATTGTAATTCCATCGCCATCTTTGTATAAGTAAGGAATGAAACGGTCTTCATCATCAAATAACCCTTTATCGGCATCATCGTCAATTGGAATGGAACCCTTTTCCAAAATCGCTGCCACACCCATTGCATCTTCATTCGATGCGAGATTGTTTTCTATGACATCTAAAACTTCTTCAGTTGTCAATTTTCCATCGGCTTGCAGTGTTTCAAAAATACGCTTCGTAGTATTCAAAATTTGATTCGTTTGACTAAATCTATTACTTATTTCTTTCGCATAAAAATTAGTATTTTCAATTGCAAATTCTTCAGCGTCATTTGAGCTCTCCTTATGAATAATAGAGCTTGTCGTAAATGTATAGGCGATAAAAAGGATCAAAAATAGACCGATAATCAGCCCCGACAATTTCCAAGCAATACTTCTCTGTTTCTTCAATTCAGTATCCTCCTACAAAACAATTCTAATCATCACAAAATCAATGCAACATAGAAATGAATGGATCTAAATCCGACTTTTACACGACGTACGAGCAGCATGCTCTTATCGAAATGCCCTATTTTACACATCAGAGCTTTTATACGTCGATCGTCTCAATGATATGTGCGCTTCAACTCTACTCACTTCCACAAATTCATAAAGGGAATTATGAGCGCAGAAAACTGCTTAAAAACGCATAATGCATCATAGAAACGCATACTACGTAAAAATTGCGCATAACTACTTCTGACACGCGCGGAAAGCAATGCAAAATCAGATACTTCTTAACTCAAAGGCGCGTGACTGTTAGTTAAGAAAAATTACCGTCATCCTACGGCATATGTACCTAAAAACAGCGAGATAAATTGCTTCAATTATCACCTTTCCTTATCCTCATTTCTTCATAAAAAATCAACAATAAAAAACTATTAATCTACTGAGAATTATACCATTTTCATAACCGAAAACATAGCTAAATACCTAAGATAATGCTATTTATAGTATTTAAGTCCTCTCAATTTTTTCGACATGCAAAAAAGCATCCCATTCACCTTTCAAGGGATGCTTTTCAAATATTATCGATTACAAATATCGATCACTAACTGTACAGATTGCGCTGACTTATCAAGCGCCTTTTTCTCTTCTTCCAATAATGGCAATTCAATCACGCTTTCAATGCCATTGCCGCCTAAAATGGTAGGCACGCCTAAATAAATATCGTGATAGCCATATTCACCTTCCAAATAAGCAATGGATGGCAAAATGCGCTTCTTGTCTTTAATGATTGCTTCAGCCATTTCAACAAGCGAAGCTGCAGGGGCGTAATACGCACTGCCGTTGCCCAATAGGGAAACGATTTCTCCCCCGCCTTTTCTCGTCCGATCGACAATTGCCTGCAAACGATCCGCAGGAATAATCTTTTCAAGCGGAATGCCTCCCGCATATGAATAGCGGACAAGCGGCACCATATCGTCTCCATGACCGCCTAAAACGAACCCAGAAATGTCTTCAACAGAGATATTCAATTCTTCCGCCACGAATGTATTAAAACGAGCTGTATCCAGTACGCCAGATTGGCCAATTACACGATTTTTAGGGAAGCCGGTTGTTTTATAGCAAACGTATGTCATCGCGTCTACCGGATTACTTAAAATAAGTACCGTGCTATCTGGAGCATAACGCTTAATTTGCTCAGATACAGCACGCATGATTTTCGCGTTTGTCGCTACTAAGTCATCCCTGCTCATACCTGGCTTTCTTGCAATTCCAGCTGTCACAATCACCATATCTGCGTCTTGAATATCTTCATAGTTGGAAGTACCAATGATTTTCGCATCAAAGTTTTGTACGGGGCCAGTTTGAAGAAGATCCAGAGCCTTCCCCTTTGTAGGGTTGACCAAATCAGGAATATCTACTAACACGACATCGCCCAACTCTTTTTGCGCAAGCATCAATGCAACTGTCGCACCAGTGTATCCTGCCCCGACAACAGCAATTTTATGTCTGCGAAAAGCCATATCCACTCATCCTTTCCGCGATTATGATTTCTTCGTTGTTTTCGGTTTTGAAGCTTTCTCAGGTTCCGCCAATTTTTCTTGCTTCTCGGCAGATTGCTGTTCAACCTTCTCATTAGGCTTCACCATTCCATAGACGGACTCATCCGGTCTTGGAATAACATGAGCGCCCAACAATTCGCCGACTCTTGCCGCAGCATCCTTGCCTGCATCTACTGCCGCTTGAACAGCACCAACATCGCCTTGCACGATAACTGTCACAATGCCGCCATCAACTTTCTCTTGGCTGACCAATGAAACATTGGATGCCTTAATCATCGCATCTGCCGCTTCAATGGAGCCGATCAAACCTTTCGTCTCAATCATCCCGATCGCTTGACTCATCGTAATCGCCCCTTTCCACTTCAGTCGAATCAATGATTCCTATGATGACCGCATCAATAGGAATCGGATTATCTTTCATAATGTAACGCGAAGAGCCTCCGCTCGTAACAAGGACATCATCACCTATGCCCGCACCAATCCGGTCTGCCGCGACAAACTGCGTCTGGTTCGGCTTTCCGAAAGCATCCAAAGGCTGAACGATTAATAACTTCAATCCTTGCAAGCCATCTTCTTTACGCGTAGCCCAAACATTACCAATCACTCTTCCCATTCGCATGCGTCATCACACCTTTTACTTAATGGAAATCACTTTTCCGATCTCTCTTGCTGTATCTTTTGCAAGTGCCGTCACAATCGTTCCTTTATCGACAACGATTTCATCTTCTTGAATGGCACGAATGTCTTCATTTGAAAGCAATTTCTTTTTGAAATAAAACGCTTTTTTCTCTGGTGGCACCTGAACTTCATTATGCGTAGCAACTACGTCATTTGAACGCTCAACACCCGGCTTTCTTAGCTTGCCGATTGTTCCTTGCGTAATAAACCCTGCATTTGCTTCGTCCGTATCTATATGCATTTCCAGTCGATAGCGCTCAGAGACTCGAATTTTCACTTGATTAAACGAGATTGGACGAATCCCTTCGACATCTATCGTAACAAAATCGCCGTCCCGCACGCCTAACCGGTCTGCGTCTTTCGGTTCCATATGAATATGGGATTGGGCGACAATTAGCCCTTCATCCAAATAAAGGCTGCCTTTCGGCCCGATCAACGTAATGCCTGCAGATCTCGCAATATTCCCGGATTCGCGAAGCGGTGGCTTGACGCCTAATTTCATAGCATCAGTCCAGCTCACTTCCACTTGGGACAATGAACGGGCAGGGCCAAGGATCCGCACTTTTTCGATGCTTCCCCTTGGACCCGCAATGACAACTGTTTCATTTGCAGCGAATTGACCCGGTTGAGACAAATCGGATCGTTTCGTCAGCTCATATCCTTTTCCAAACAGAACTTCAATATGCTCCGGTTTTAAATGCACATGGCGAGCGGAAACAGCAATTGGAATTTCATTGTTCGACAGTTTTGGCTCTTGCTTTTGAAGCTGGTCCATCACTTCTCCAACGATTCTTTCAATCAACTGCTGATCCATATTCATCCGCCTTTCAATAGCCGCCGATCATTGACGGCATTATCGTATCCGATTCTATTAATCAGTTTTCTTTAGGCAAGATCATTTCTAATTCGTTATGCGGTCTTGGGATTACGTGTACTGATAGCAATTCCCCAACACGTTGTGCAGCTGCTGCACCTGCATCTGTCGCTGCTTTAACTGCGCCTACATCACCGCGAACTAATACAGTTACGATACCGCCACCGACATGCACTTTTCCGACTAAGTTAACGCTTGCTGCTTTCACCATTGCGTCTGCTGCTTCGATCGAACCGATAAGACCTTTCGTTTCTACCATTCCTAATGCTGTACCTTCTCTATTCATGTTTGTTTCCTCCTAATAGGTTTATTTAGATAATTGTTTAACAATCTCACTCACTAAGTTTTTGACCATTTCAGGGTCGATTGAATCTTTTGTATCCACTTGGCCCATTACATGAGAAACGACTTGATCTTCTACAGATGCAGAAGTTTCTGTATGTCTTGGCAACTGGACATCTTTAATGCCATACGCCATGCGTTTCGTGTTCATTAGATGTCTTGCTGTAACGTTGTCCGAAACAATATTGCCACCGAACGAACCGCAGCCCAATGTAAGCGACGGCATAAGGCCTGTCGTTCCGCCAACTGCACCGACAGAAGACATCGTATTGACTAAAATTCTTGAAACCGGCATTTCAAGTGCGAATTCACGTGCAATCGAGTCCGTTTCTGTATGAATGGACAAGGAATGCCCTTTTCCTCCGTTTTCCAATAAACCGTGGCAAAGCTCCTTCGCATGCGCCAAGTCTTCCGCTACGTAAAGAGCGAAGACCGGTGATAGCTTCTCAAGAGAGAATGGCACGTCTTTACCGATTTTCGTTTCCATCCCGACGATAATGCGTGTATTTTCTGGAATGGAGATGCCAGCCATTTTCGCTATCGTTTGCGGGCTTCGGCCAACAATTTTCGGATTCACTTTTCCTGGAGCTGGGGAAACAACTTTTTCCATAATTGCTTTTTCTTCGTCAGACAGTATATACGCACCATTTTTCTTCAACTCGCGTTTTACTAAGTCCAAGACATGTTTGTCAACAACCATCGCTTGTTCAGTTGCACAAATTGTTCCGTAGTCAAAGGACTTACTGTTGACGATATCTTCCACAGCTTTGTCGATCTTAGCAGAGCGTTCAATGTAAACCGGGACATTTCCAGGTCCAACCCCATAAGCAGGTTTTCCTGAGCTGTATGCCGCTTTTACTAAAGCGCCTCCGCCTGTCGCCAAAATTAAGTTAATATCTTTATGCTTCATCAATTGCTGCGTAGCTTCCATAGAGGACATTGTCAAACATTGAATTAGACCTTCCGGAGCTCCTGCCGCAACTGCTGCTGCATCACAAACTTTCAATGCTTCATGCGTGCAGTTCACCGCGTATGGATGCGGGCTGACAACAATTGCATTTCTTGTTTTCAATGAAATCAACGTTTTGAAAAAAGCAGTAGACGTCGGGTTTGTTGTTGGGATAATCGCTGCCACGACACCGAATGGTGCAGCAATTTCTACCACTTTATTAATTTTGTCTTCACTAATGACACCGACAGTTTTCAAGTCTTTAATGCTTTCATAAACATCTCTTGAACCGACTTCGTTTTTAATTTTCTTATGGGCTGCAACACCCATTCCTGTTTCCGCTACAGCTAATTCACCAAGTCGAGCGGATTCCTTAAATGCTGCGTCTGCGACGGCTTTAACGATTTTATCCACTTGTTCTTGAGAATAACTCATGAATTTCTGCTGAGCTTCTTTTGCAGTTTTTACTGCTGTGCGCATTTCTTGCAGTGCCAATAAATCAGCATCGATTGCTTGTACCAAATCGATCACTCCTTCCTTCGCTCTGGTCAGTAACTGATCGGGTTCCTGGCCATGTTCATAACAGCTTCCCTAAAAGCGTCTGTCGCCGCTTGGCAAGAAGACTGGCTGCCCGTCAGCAGTCCGCCGCCAAAGTTCGTTTCAGACGGTGGGGAAAAGAATTCACACAATGTTACATCTGCCGCTTTCATGGCGGCATCTATGCCGACAATCGCTTCCATCGGCGGGGCGATTAAGTAAGATAGAGACTGCCCGACCGGAATACCTGCCACCTCAGCCAAGTAGCTTCCACAGCTTGAAACAGTGTGTGCATAAAGCACATGATCCGGATTGCCATTGATCGCCTCAAAATACGCGTCATGTTCCACAACGATGCGTATCGCATCTAGACCGCTTTTCACTTCTTCAGGAGAGGGACCCGCAATGACGCCGATGAACTCTCCCGATAATGGACCGGAAGCATGTGCAGATCCGGCATAAAAACTTTTTGCATAGACGACTTCGACATCAGCTTTCTTTGTTGCTTCGTCGATAGCTGTATAGCCAACATCATCAATCGTCATCGTGACCAATCCGATGCTCCGTTGATATGGTTTCAACTCAAACTTCTTGGCAAGACCTTCATCCACATTCGGAATGACTTGCATCGCCAAAATGTCAGCTTGAATCTTTCCAGTCATTTGCAAACCTCCTATCCTTCTTTTTTCACTAAGGAAACGCCGCTCGCTTCATATTTCAGCACTTTTTGGATGACAGTACCTAAGTATGCACCCGCCTCAACCGGAGGAATGCCTCCTTTATGAATATTCGAGATGACCATCCGATCCGCTTCGATCGTGCCGATCCGGGGCTTATAGCATAGATAGGCACTTAAAGATTCTGCGGAGACCAACCCTGGGCGTTCTCCAATTAACATGACAACAACGTCCGGCTGTAGCATCTCTCCGATCTCATCCATAAGGGCAACCCTCCCCTTATCAATATAGAAAGGAGTACCTACTTCAATGTTCAAGTTGGCAAGGGATTGCTGCAAAGATAAAAAGACGTCTTTCAAGTTCTCTTCAATTGCTTTTGCACTCAAACCGTTTGACGCGACAATTTGGACAGTTGGGGCATGCTTGCATTTTTCTTTCACAATCGCTTTAGAGTCATCGGACAACCTTCTGCCTAAATCGGGGCGTCTAATATATTCCTCTTTATCCTTTACTTTTGAATGGACTTGGAAAAGATTCAATTGCTGCAGCAAATCGTCTGGCACTTCACCATAAACCGCGTCAACCGCAGCTGCATGATCCAATCTGAATTGCAGCCATGCATTCGTTTTCGGACGGGAACCGGCCCGGCCGACACCAACTCTTGCAGGAGTTTTCTTCCGCAACTCTTCAAGATTTACATGTTCTGCAGGTTGTTCTTTTCGAGCTACCTTGCACGAATCGTTTGTATTCACAGTTTTAACGGCTGGCGCTGCTACGTTCTTTTCTGCCGTATTGTGGAAAGTGACTTTTCCATCAGGTACTCTGTCTGCGGATTTTGTTTCGACCGATTGCCCTGCAGGTCTATCCGAGAACAATTTCACAGGCATTTCCCTATCGCTTGGGCTGGATTGCCCTTGCTTAGCCGTCTGTAATTTCTCGACAACCATCTTCGTAATTTGTTCAACTAACTGTTCATTCACAACCATCCACCTCCTATCGGTCGAAAATCGTCAAGTCGCCTGCGCGGGCGCTCAGACGGCCATCCTCGTAGATGCCCATTTTTTCAAGCCATTTCAAATAGTCCGGTGCGGGCGTTTTGCCCATTGTTCTTAAAAGTGTAGCAACATCATGATAGCTCATCGATTGATAGTTCAGCATGACGTCATCGCCCATCGGTGCAGCAATAATGAAATTCACGCCTGCCGCAGTTAGCAATACGCCTAAGTCTTCAATATCATTTTGATCCGCTTTTATATGGTTCGTATAGCAAATGTCTACACCCATCGGAATGCCATGCATTTTGCCCATGAAATGGTCTTCCAACCCAGCACGGATCACCTGTTTGCTGTTATACAAATACTCTGGCCCAATAAAACCAACGACCGTGTTGACGATGTATGGGTCATAGTGTCGTGCGAAGCCATAATTCCGCGATTCCAATGTAACTTGGTCGATTCCGTAATGTGCCTCTGCTGAAAGCTCAGAACCCTGGCCTGTTTCGAAGTACATTACTTGCGGCCCTGTACCAGTGCCTTCCTTCATCGCTAAGTCTTTTGCTTCCGCAATCAATTCCGCAGATATTCCGAATGAGCGATTAGCTGCTTCTGTTCCTGCAATGCTTTGGAAAACCATATCTGCAGGCGCACCTTGCTGGATCGCTTTCATCTGTGTCGTTACGTGTGCCAACACACAGTTTTGTGTCGGAATTTCCCATTCGTTAATGAATTCTTTCGTTGCATTCAAAACACGTTTGACACTCTCGACTGAGTCATCTACCGGGTTGACACCGATCACCGCATCCCCAATTCCATATGATAATCCTTCCTTTAGAGAAGTGATGATGCCGTCGATGTTATCCGTCGGATGATTCGGCTGGAGCCTAGAGGAAAGTGTTCCTTTTTGCCCGATCGTAATATTGCAAGTAGACAGGATTTCAATTTTATTTGCCGCATGGACTAAGTCCAAATTCGACATAAGCTTCGCAACCGCCGCGATCGTTTCAGATGTTAATCCTCTGCTTAATCGCTTCAGCTCTCGGTCACCTGTATCGTTGCTCAAAATATATTCGCGCAGTTCCGCAATGCTCCAGTTTTTGATTTCATTGTAAACTCTTTCGTTTATATCGCCTTCAATAATTTGCGATACTTCATCATTCTCAATTGGAATGAGTGGGTTGTTCCGAATATCGCTTACCAAAAGCTCACTGACAACCGCTTTGGCAGCAATTCTTTCTTGAACGGTTTCAGCGGCAATTCCCGCCAAACGATCTCCCGATTTTTCCTCATTCGCTTTCGCCATTACTTCTTTCAGGTCTTTGAACACATAGCGTTCTCCACCCAAAACTGTTGATAAATTCAATTGCAACCCCTCCTTTACGCCGAGTGGAATGTCAGCGTTTTCACGACTACCGGCACAACTCCTGAATCAAGTGACTTGCCGATGTCTATGTAATCGCCTGTTTCGACGTCGATTTGATCGATGCAAATGATACTTTGCCTAACATTCATCGCCGTCAATGTTTGCCCGATCACTTTTGCATGATCGGTTTGCACACATAGGATAATCGGCTGATCAGGGTCTGGTCGGCTTTCCATCATTTGAATAATAGCCTTTGCCAATGCTTGGATATCTTTGAAGCCCATATAAGGCAGCTCTGAAATATACAGCGCAAAATTTTGCCCTTCTTCAGTCGAGTCATATAGTGCAATCGCATGCTGGATCGCTTCGTCTAACCGATTCAATCCTTCCTGCAAGTCATGATGAAAACTATATTGATAAATAGGCACATTTTTTAAGGGCAGTTCATGTGATGCAACTTGGATCGTCGCGCCGCTAATTTCTGTCGTTTGAGTTCCTGCACCTAAAACAGTCGCCCGCACTGTCTCAATCGGCTCCTGCCACTGAAAAGCTTTAAGCATCTCGTTGTTCATCAATGAATTCGCCAGACGGATACCAATGTCATCATAATGAGCAACTTGTTCGTGTTCCGCTTCGTGGCGATACATACATTCCGAAATGCCGCCCGAAAAAACAATTGTATCGACATCTTCTTGCCAATTCGGCAAATGGCCTAATAATAGCACTTCGTCTTCTGGACGAGCTTGACGATTCAAGATACGCGCAAGAGACCCTGCCATGAATTCCGTCGTAAACTGAACAGCCGTTTCGTTAATCGGCTCTCCTGCCTCCAAACTGATGTCATACGATTCGAGAAGCCTTTTAACAGGAGGGGAGATAGATGAAACCCGGCCATTATTAAATTCGATGAGCCTACCACCGATATGCATCGTACAAGTGCCTAACAACTGTTTATCTTTATAAACAGCAATATTTGCTGTCCCACCGCCGATATCGATATTGGCAATCACTTTCCCGCTCTTTCCAGAAGATTCGTAGGCTCCAGAGCCCTTTGCGGCAATGATTCCTTCTAAATCTGGACCCGCAGTAGCAACTAAGAAATCCCCCGCCTCACTCGACAAATGATGCAGCATTTCACTTGCATTTCGCTTTGTCGCTGTTTCACCTGTTATGATGACAGCCCCTGTCTCGATTTGCGAAGGAAGGATGCCCGCCAGCTCATATTGTGAACGGATAATCTCTTCGATCCCTTCCACATCGATCGTAGAATAATCTTTTAAAGGCGTCCTGAATACTGGACTTTTATAAAGAATTTCTTTGTCCACAATTTCAATCCTCGGAACATGGGTCGTTCCAGCTGTATTCATCAATGAAAAGCGGCTAATGATCAACTTCGTTGTACTTGTGCCAATATCAATTCCGGCACTCATGATTGATTCATGTTTTTTACTGAAATTGTCCAAGGATTACACCTCGTTTCCCCATAATCACTTCCCGCAGTTTCATAAGTAGAACAGGCATAGGAAGAGAAAAAAAGACACCTTTACAACTCGAAGTGCCACATGGGCCCTTCAAGGAGTAAAGGCGTCTTTGCCGATTTTCATGAACTTGTATGACTTCAATATATCAAACTTACAAAGTTGTGTAAAGTCCTAAAGGCTGTTGCTACCAATGAATTTCAATTGCTCATCAGACGCTTCTGTCACATACTTTTGCAGCTCCGCCATATTATTTATTTTTATCAATTCCTTAAGATGATTGATCCCAGTGCCGGCTACAGAAGATGTAATAACGATCGGCCCCCTATGGATCACATCTTGCAACATGCGTACAGCGCGCTCAACATCTGCATCGGGATGATCACTCTTCGTCACAACCCCGATCGGTAGCTTCGGAATCCCCGAACTAAATCCCGGCGGAAAAATTGTTTTGCTATTAGTTGCATCTTGCAAATAAAAGATATGAGTCACTTCTAACGCTGTCGCCATAATGTTCTTATAGAATAACGGATTCTCCGTATATTCTCCAGGCGTGTCCACAATCCAATCATTGTAGACAAGTGCCTGTGTTTTAACAGCATCCGTTTGTTTGTCTAATAAAGCATTGGTCAGCGTAGATTTGCCCGCTCCGACAGCTCCGATCAACATCGCTTTGTTTTGCATGGCATGTACACATCCTTACGATTTCGTAATTGGTGATGGCGTATATCCCAACATTTCAGCCAAAAATCGATTGATTTCCTCCATCGCCATTTCGACCTCAGAAACACTGCCAACGATGACTAAACTTCCTGTAAATCTATCTAAGAAACCTAATTTCACATTTGCTGATTTAGTAGCCAAATCACCAGCAATAATAACCGTTTCACTTGGCGTACACGTCATAATTCCAAGCGCACCCGCTTCTTGAATGCCTAATTTCTGAAACATATCTGGATCAGGATTGGCGATAAGATGACTAAGCGTCAGTTGTTTCCCCGGTACAAATTCCTGTATAAACCGTTTCTTCTCTTCGCTCATACTTACACTTCCTTTATCCTATTTTAAGAGTTCGTCAATACTGCCTCGTTTTCTTTTACTTCTTTGTTAACGGGCTCCTCAACATTTTCCTCTTCTTGGCGTTCAGCATTTACTTCCTTTTTATCATCTTCAAGATATTCTCCTGGTCGAATGACTCCTTCTTCACGATCCTTTGCTTCAAGTTTCAATGCAGTCGGAACGGAAAGCTTGTACGCAATAGCAATCGCACAAATTCCGGCAATCAATTTACCCAAGATAACCGGTAGAATGATCGTTGGCTGGAAGTTTGCCGTAAAGGATAAATGGTCTCCTAAAAGGAATGCCGCACAAACCGCAAAGGCAATATTTATTACTTTATCTTTTGGCTTCATATCGCGAACTAATGAGAACATCGCCAAAATATTCGCCATAGTTGCCAAAATCCCTGCACTACCCGCAGAAGATAAGCCTAATTTGCGGCCAGCCGCTTCCAACGGTTTTGCACCGTATTTACGCAGCAAGTAAACCATCGGAAACGCACCAGCTAACATTATACCGATATTACCAGCTGTTTCAAGCGCGCGAAACTGGTCTTCCTCGTCTGCCATAATTGGATCGAAGCCCCAAGCGCCGAACAAAGAAGAAAATACTCCTGTGAAAACTTCGACAATTGAGAATACAAGAACTAACTTAATGGCAGCATCCATTACACGTCCAAAAATCATAAAGATGTTAATCATAGCACGCGGGAAGAATTTCAATCCCAATGCAATTAGCACTACAAATATGATCAAAGGTAATAAATTAATTAAGATTTGCAAAAAGCTAATCGTGAATGCATGATTCGAAGCTGCTGTTGTACTAATGACTTCACGGACATCCGTGTTGAAAATTAAAATTAATGATGAAGCAATGAAAGCCCCGATCGGAATTGTCAATACACCCGACATGACCCCTAATGCCATATATTTATGGTCGCGCTTATCTAACATCGCAAGTCCCATCGGTATGGAGAAGACGATTGTCGCACCAGACATGAATCCTACAACTAAAGCCATAACCCAACCTTCATAGGAGGTTTTTAGCGCATCAGCTAAATGATACCCACCCATATCCGATGCAAGAATTGTTGTAGCTGCAATAGCAGGGTCTGCTCCTATCGAATCAAAGATTGGACCGATAAATTTACTAATGAACCAAGTTAAATATGGAATAGATGCCATAATACCCGCCGCTGGCACAAAAATATGTCCAACTGCATGAATACCGGACATGAACTCTTTACCAAGTCCTTCATCCGGATTTTTAATTGCGGCAAATGCCCCTAAAACCGCACAGATCATAATGATCCAAACTATGACCGTTCCGATCATTTCCATTCAACTTTCCCCCTTTTTATAAGAATAACGAAAGGCTATTTTCAAAGAAAACGTAATATTTCCCTACACTTCACCACCTTTCCATTTCTTTGAAAAATCAACAGAATTTCTATCGAAAAACAGCAAAAAGACGCCTAAAGAAGACTTCTCTTTAAGCGCCTTTGCTTATGAATTATTCACTTCTATCAAAACTTAATTGTTTTATAAATGGATCCTTATTAAATACAAGAAATGAACTTCTTGGTTTGATCGGCCAGCCATTCACTTATATGATTCAATAATTTCTTTGGCAACCGACTCCATTGTCATTTGCCGAGACATACTATCGTCTCTCATTTTCTTGAAAGCGTCTTGCTCGGAAAGCTGTTCCGCATCCATCAACATCCCTTTTGCACGCTCAACAAGCTTTCTTTTTTCGACTTGCTCCTTTGCACGCCGAATATCCGTCTTGAGCCGCTTCGCCTTATCGGCTTGATGGAGAGCTACTTCCACCGCTGGAATTAAGTTCACCTCAGAAATCGGCTTGACTAAATAACCTACAATATTGTCCTGCTGCGCCTGTTCAATGAATTCCCTTTGGCTATAGGCTGTTATAATTAAAATTGGCAAATCCAATTGGCTGCCAATTATTTGGCTCGCCTTTAAACCGTTGATCTTCGGCATTTTTATATCCATCAATAAAAGGTCCGGTCTATGTTGGAACGCTAGTTCAATTGCACGGTCTCCATCTCCAGCTTCAGCAACGACTTCATAGCCGTGATCTTCCAATGTCATTTTGAGGTCCATGCGGATAATCGATTCATCTTCCGCTATCAATATCCTCTTTTTCATGAAAAATCTCCACCTCCGGACTTACAGGAAATATGATGACCGCATGCGTACCTTTCTTTGTCGGTGCATAATGAAAATCTCCATTTAAATCATTCGTGACCAAATTCCTAATGATTTCCATCCCTAATGATGACTTTGGATCATTCATACCAACGCCGTTGTCGGTAATATGTAACTCCAAAAATTTTTCATTAGAGAAAAAGTCTACTTGAATCTGGCCTTCATCCCCATGACGAAAAGCATGTTTCAAAGAATTTTGTATTAACTCATTGACAATGAGTGCGATTGAAACCGCTTTCCGTGAGGTAGTTATAATTTTATTGCCATTCGGCTGAATAATCAAGTCTAGTTTTAGCTCCGTTTCATTGATTACCATTGCCGTGCAAATTTTTCTCGTCAACTCTACTATATTTACATCGTCATCATCGGCATGCTCTTTAGCTAAAATAAGTTCATATACAGAAGAAATGCTATAAATCCGATTCAAAGTATCTTCTAAAGAGGATTTGCTTTCCTCGGGCACACCTTGCCGCATTTGTAATCGCAACAGGCTTGCAACAGTTTGCAAATTATTTTTCACACGATGATGGATCTCTTGGATGACGACCGATTTCATCATCAATTCCTTCTCTTTCATCCGCAGCTCTGTCAAATCCTGTATAATGAGCAACGTTTCCTTTGTCTTATCCTTTTTGCTCATCCGGATTTTTTTCACAACGAGGCTTTTCCCGTCAATTGTCAAATCAAAAACGAAGACATCTTCCTGCTGATCATACACCGGTTTTAAAAATGGCATCATTTCAATAATATTCCGGTTTAACGCTTGGTCCGTGTGCCCCATTTCAGAAATGAATTTCAAACCGACAGGATTCGCGTAAATAAGACGATTTTGCTGATCGGTTAATATTAGCATCTCCATAAGCAAATCCGTAACAACATGCATGCCCGACTCGTTCGTCTCATCGGAAACATCGGGAACTATGGAGATATTATCTTTCTGCTGAAAAACGGCAGACTCGACTTCCTTCTCCTGTATAAGCACCCCAATCACTTTATCGCTCTTATTTTTAATAGGAACAACAGTTTGATCGACCGACTTTCCTTCTTGCGTAACAGCCTGATGAATGATTGATTTTTCACCTTTCCGATAGCTATAAAACACACCCGGCTCAAAAGATTCAAAAACGATTTTCCCGACAACCGAATTTTCATAAATTGTATGCTCGGATTGCGGGAACGCTTCTGCAACAACGATTGCATGATCGTTATTTTTTATTTTACAATCAATGAACATGTAAGATTCAGATAAATCCGCATAGAGCTGCAAAGTTGCAGCCACTTCTTTCAAAGTTTCAATATCTTCATCGTTCAAATCTGTGTAAAGGACGCAAAGTTGCTCCAAAGTTGAAGTTTTCATCTTACCCACATCCCAGACCTTTAAATAGACAGACTATTCTACAATCACTTCAAATATTATTATACAGAGGGACTTACAACTTTACAAATCAATCTTTCTCCTCTTCCCAGCATTCCGCCCCTTTTAAATTCGGCATGGCGCTTGCTTTAAATACCGGGTTTTTCCCTTGTTTTCGTTGCAATGTAAAATCATCCAACACCTTAAATGCAACCTTGCCTAACAGTACAATGACTATTAAATTCAGCACCGCCATCATCCCCATGAACAAATCGGCCATATTCCAAACGATATCAACTTTCGCCATTGCACCAAACATCACCATGACAAGCACTAAGACACGATAGATCGTCATCCAAGATTTATGCGCTTTAATAAATTCAATATTTGTTTCCCCATAATAATAATTACCTACAATGGAACTGAAACCGAAAAACGTAATCGCAACCGCGACAAAATATGGTGCCCAAGATCCGACATGCACCGCCATTGAAGCTTGCGTCAACAGGATTCCGCTAGACTCACCAGTGTCATACAATCCTGCAAGAATAATGATGAATGCAGTAGCAGAACAAATAACAATCGTATCGAAAAACACACCTAAGCTTTGAACGAGCCCTTGTTTTGCAGGATGCGTAACATTTGCAGTAGCAGCCGCATTCGGTACACTCCCCATCCCAGCCTCATTTGAGAACAATCCACGGCGTACACCTTGCATGATTGCTGCACCAATACCGCCCCCGACCATTTCCTTAATGCCGAAAGCATGTTCAAAAATGAGCGCAATCATCCCCGGGATTTCCTTAATATTCACAATGACTACAAACGCAGCTATAAGCAGATAAAACACTGCCATAATCGGAACAATCGCTTGGGTAACTTTAACAATCCGCTTCACACCGCCAAAAATAATAAACGCTGTCAAAACAACTAATAGTAGACCAACTACCCAAAATGGCAAATGGAATACATCATGAAAAGACTGGCTAATTGTATTGGATTGAACCGCATTGAAAATAAACCCAAAGCAAAGCGTTAATAAAATCGCAAACACGATACCTAATTTTCTCGTACCAAGCGCTTTCTCCATATAATAAGCAGGTCCACCTCGGAACGTATCGCCATCGCGCACTTTATACACTTGAGCAAGTGTACTTTCAACAAAAGCCGTCGCCATTCCGACAACTGCAATGACCCACATCCAAAATACCGCGCCCGGCCCACCTACACCAATTGCCAAAGCGACACCTGTCACATTTCCCGTACCGACACGGGAAGCCGCACTAATCGTAAACGCCTGAAAAGCAGAAACCCCGTCACCGCCCTCCTTTTTCTCAACAATCAATCTAAACATCTCTCGGAACAAACGGATCTGCACAAACTTAGTTCGAAATGTAAAATATAAACCGATTGCTATTAGTAAACCAATTAGTATGTACGTCCAAATAAAATCATTCAACGGCCCTACAAGCCATTCCAAAATCTTCACACATAACACTCCTTCTATCAAAAATGAATCCTTATCTCACCTTTACCCTCAATTCTACCAAAATTACCACGTCAAATAAAAAACGCCGAGCCAATAGGCGCCCGAGCGGCAAAATCTTTTATAGGTTAGCACCTGAACTTTGTAATCGGTTTCACTTTAAAGCATGAGATTCAATTCCAAACACAAATTTGATTGTAACCTCTCCCAACCAATTTTGCACGATGTATTGATATTTTTCTAATGGAGAGTGCGGACGGTAGGGGTAACTCTTTACCTAAAAAGACACTTTATCCATTACCATTTATCTCTTCAAACTGATATAGCCGCACTCCGACTCTCAGCAAATCATAGAGTTTATTGTTTACCACCGATTTGAGATGATTTACCACCGTTGTGCCATTTCCCTATCCAAAAAAGCGCACTTCTCTTGTGCGCTTCAGACTGTAGACAAAGTATTTTTTCACTTTGTCTACAGTCTTTTAAAGGTTTTTAGTTATGGGATAAGTGTTTGCCCAGCTTGGCTTGAAAACGCTTGCCAGACAAGGCGCGAAGTCGAGCGAAGACCCGAATAGAACTTAAGGTTCATGAGGGGACGAGCGAGACGAGCAACGCAGTATGCGAGCGTTTGTCAACAAGCTGAAGCGCACTTCTCTTGTGCGCTTTTCACACTTCCATAGTGTATGTACGATTCCGATAGGTTTCTACCGCTTTCAACTGCATTGATGTTAAAATACGATAAGCTGTTTGTTGTCATTCAATTAGTAGAAACGCTCGACAATCTTTATTTCTATCCTACCAGGAAATAATAGAAACCAATCACGGATAGCTTTCAGACTGTAGACAAAGTATCTTTTTACTTTGTCTACAGTCCTTTTAAGGTTTGTAGTCATGAGATAAGTGTTTGCCCAGCTTGGCTTGAAAACGCTTGTCACGTGGAAGGCAGTCTAAGTGCGCGACGTCCGCAGTGCCTTAATTTCCGCAAAGGGCGCGTAAATACGGCAAATCGAACCCTTCGCCGTTCGATTGACTGCATGACCTGCATCGTGCAGGCCCGCGCGAAGTCGAGCGAAGACCCGAATAGAACTATAGGTTCATGAGGGGACGAGCGAAGGACAGGCAACCTAAAACCGCTGCATCCTGCAGCAACGGTTGCATGACCAGCGTCCTACTGGCCCCAACGCAGTATGCGAGCGTTTGTCAACAAGCTGAAACCAATCACGGATAGCTTGCATATATGCACAGCGGTTTGTACTACCGCACGCCCGACAGAGACAGCCTTTCTATTTTTCCATGCCAATAAAGCCACAAATAGGGCAAATGACACCGCTTCGAATGTCGCTATGTTGTATAGAGTACATTTCACAAAAAGATGGGGGTATGTACGGTCGATGACTCTTGCTAATCCGAGAAGCTAACGTTTCAAATTCACGATCGTCCAACTTTGGGGGGCTGGTTGGAATCGATCGAACAAAAGATGGAACAATGTTAGGAAACAAAATGGGGGTTTTTGAATGATTTGCTTCAATGCGCTGCTTTGCATAAGCAGCATGACAGCACTATAAACCGGTATAGACACGCCTCTCTTATGCAGCCAATCACGGTAGAGTTCGCAGTTTTGCTGCAATTGAGCGACAGGGCTTTGAAAGCCATTTACTTGGCCCGTTTCTGTCGTCCGTATTAGCTGTGGCGGATTCTCAACTAACGTTAACTCGACCACTCAATTTTTCACTTCAAACAGCACAGCATATGCCGGGGTGATCAAAAATGTTTCGACTTGAAAATATGTACTCGAGACAAGTGATAGATCATGGAAAATTCCATGTTTCATTGAAAAATACCGATCAAATACTTTATCCAATTCCTGCTCGACGCCAAAGCCCGCTTGTACGGCCGCAAGTTTCGTTTGAATAATAGGCATCGCTACGTGGCTGACCGGCAATCGTCTTACTGCCGCTTCCAATCCTTCTAACAATTGAGGCGCCTTTCTTCTTTTGTGAATGAACCAAATCATCCCTTTCCTATTCAATTAGCTTAATAGTAGCCTTACATATTCACCCAAAAACCAGATGATACGGACAATCATTTCACGAGTTGCATATACTCCCATACATTACCAAAAGGGTCTCTAAAGATAATATACTTGCCAGGTGGACAGTCCGCAGGTCCCCCGATAATTAGTTCCACATTATGCTCTTTCAGAACTGCAAGGGATTGATGAATATCATCCGTTTTCAGCGTAAGCACAACTCCTGACGTGGATGCATTATCGGTTGCTATTTCCGATTCCTCAATTACAATCGGCAACTCACCGTGGACCAACGTAAATAGTTTTGGACCGTACTGCTTATTCACTTCAAACCCTAATACATTCTTATAAAATTCAATCGCCTTTTCCACATTTGGAACGCAAATGCTAATTGCACATACTTGCGTCATTTCACTTCTACTCCTTTTCCTTTAAACTCATCAATCATCATTTTTAGAAATTTCATCTGCTCATTTTCCACGTCCCACTGCTGCCCTATCCATTCATATTCCCGATGGAGCATCCTGCTGATCAACACCGCCGCCTGTCCGTGCTTCTTTGGCGTAATGCATTCCATAATCTCCTTCAAATCCAAAACAACGGACTCCGGCAATGAACGTTCAACCGTTTTCAATCCCAATACCGCACGTTCCGGCGCATATCGATAGAGCAGCACCCTTGCCAAATGATGCTCGACATTCTTCAGCATCTTCACAGCCCAAATGTCGTTTCCACGCGCCGCAGATTGTCTATACTGGTATAAAAACCAGCCCACATCCATAACATTATCCCGATATTGCTGCTCCGTCAGCATTAATCCTTGCGTTTCCTCAAACTCATCCAACAACCGATGCGGATCATACACTACCTTGAAATAGTCGCCGCCGACAAACGTTTCTTTTGTCACCGTGAACAAATCAATATGCAATAAATCATCGAACACAGCAATTATTTGAGGAGCAACGATAAAAATATCATCCGATAGAATTACGTCGCGGTATGCCCTTAAATGTAACAGCCGATTAGAAAGAAACCTCTCCTTGTTTTCTTCCTTCACTAAGCAATATAGATCGATATCCGAATGTTCGTCATGCTCCCCTCTCCCCATCGATCCCTTTAGGAAAATGGCCTGTACAAGCGGATCACTCTTTAAACTTTCACTAATTTTTTCTACGGCTAATTCTTGTTGCAGCACAATGCTCCCTCCATTGGTAAAGCTCATTCTCTGTTAAACTTTTCATGTAATGCGATTGAAAGTCGGATTCAATAGTTTTCCATACAGAAAATTGGGACTTATTCCGATATGAAACACCTAAAACCGCCATTCATACAACTTCGTTTACTTGTAGTTTTCCACATACTCCTCATAATCCAAAACCTCAATGGCATCAGACCAATGCAGAACTGTTCCGACAAAATCCCTTATATCCAATCCCGGCATTTCATAGGATTCCGCTGTATTTGCTGTACCGGTCGCGTCTTCGATAAATGTTACTTGATAGCCACGATCAAAAGCAGAAATCGCCGTGAACATACAGCAAAACTCCGTATTGAACCCTATTATGAACACATGCTCCACACATAGTTTGTCCAGCGTCTCTGACAGTCCTGTTTCAAAAAAAGCGCTTGGCGTCCGTTTCTCGACAATCGTTTCTGCATATGCCTTCAATGAATGATGCAATTCGGAACCTACCGCTCCCTCAAAAAGAGAGCTCTCTTGTTCTTTATCTAAATGCCTCACAAAAATGATCGGTTTTTCCTTCTTTTTGAAATCCTCGATAACCAACTTCATCAATGACAGTTCACTCTTGAAATCGCCACTTTCCACGATTCCATTTTGCACGTCTATAACCAATAATGCTTCCATATATCCCCTCCCCTTTCTACATAAATAATTCGCCACCAATAGCAAATACCCTTTAAGAAAGCCATCATCAACTTAAAATTGACGATGGCTCCTTGACATTATGATTCGGAAAGTTTCTTCTGGACCTTCAGACGGTAATTATCGCTACCAAGTAATTTAGACTCGAAAGAATTTAAATTTAGAGCAAGCTGAAGTTGTTGCCATCTACTTAGATTATCAGTTAGAAAAACGATTTCTATTTTTTTACCATTATG
This sequence comes from Sporosarcina contaminans, assembly GCF_042679045.1. Lineage (NCBI taxonomy): Bacteria > Bacillati > Bacillota > Bacilli > Caryophanales > Caryophanaceae > Sporosarcina > Sporosarcina contaminans. Next base: position 25,138 of record NZ_JBHTLT010000027.1, read on the forward strand.
GTCTTCCGCATACAATGCATCATTCAGAATGAATGCTGTCGAACCACCTTTTGCTCCTAAATGAGCAAAACGTTCGTGATTTCCTTCATTTATTTCCATTGGCCATTCAAGTAAATCTCTAATTGTTTGATTTGCAATTGATGGGAGTTCATTATTGGATATTACCGCCAATAATTTTCCGTAATCATTTGCCGAAGCCCCAATTAGGCGATCCGACCATACTCTTTGCAAATCGAGAGGCATATTAAACATATAATCTTCTATCTTGAGAGTGCCATCTTTCAGTTTTCCACTTAATTCCTTGGCTATATCCCGATACGTTTCGATCGGCATTTTTTCAAGCTCTTCTATTAATTTTTTCTCATCCTTCGTCTCGTTTTTCAGATAGTCTGGAATTAATAGCGCACTTACAATTGGATAAATATCTTCATGTTGCGTAAGTCCAAGCAATTTTGCACGTTCATTAATGGAACTGATGCCAATCAAATCGATTAAGTACTCTGTATTGGCATTAGAGCTATATGTGATCATCCCTTTTGCCACATCATGCAGCGTTACTTGATTATTAGCAACTTTCCCAGCACTTTCCATTGCTTTTAACCATTCTTCATGTGCATTTCCATCAGTGCCTTTATAGTAGTATCGGCTTAAATCATTTAGTGACACATACTGATCTTTATTCAATGTTCCTTCATCAATTTGCATCGCATATTCGACAGCTATTAACATTTTCACTGTGCTCGCTAAAGGACGGACAACATCCGATTGATAGGCAACGATTTCCTTACTATTTTCCGCAACATAAAGGGAGCTTGTTTCCGGATGATCCTTTAAATGATTCAGCACATAATCTGGATTGTCCCGCAATACGACATAACCTACGATTCCAATAACGAGTATGATTGCTCCATAAATCATTAATCGTTTCTTTGTATATGTTTTTTTATCGAATAAAATCATTGCAATGGCACCCACTATAAAAGCAAATAAAAAATTTACATGAAAAATGATAACCGCAATGATAATACCTATAACAATCAAAATAGTTATGATAGCACCACGTATCTTTTCTTGTGTCCTATTTTCTTTTTGAATAAAAGGCAAAAGTGTAAAGAGTATGATTCCTAACAACCCAATCCAAGCAAATATCGTCATCGAAAACCTTCCTCTCTAAAATTGTTAATTAATATTTTCTCTTTAATACGGTTAAAATACTTGCATGGAGAATCATTAACCCTGTAATGAGAAACCAAATGACTGTTTTATATGTTCCGTAGTCTATATGATCAACGAATCGATCATATAACTCTATTAAAAACCAGCCAAGGGGCATTAATGGAAAAACAATGCCATATGATTTATTTGAAATACTTTTCCCGCGTTCATCTTTATACTCTTCTCCCATTTCAAATCTCAGTGAGATAAATACGGCGATAAAGAAAATGATTACATATACAATACGTAAAATTGCTAAGAAAATGTCCAAATTTATTCCTCCTCCAGTTCATATTGAAAAACTTCGTGTAAATCAACACCAAACAGCAAAGCAATATCAAAGGCTAATTTCAAAGACGGATTATATCTATTTTTTTCAAGTGAAATGACGGTCTGTCTACTAACTCCTAATCGGTCAGCAACCTCTCGTTGAGATAAACCTCTCTCAGCTCTTAAGACAACTATTCTATTACGAATTTTTCTTTCGTTATTTAACGGCATTGTTCTTCACCTCTTATAGCTTCATAGTAAAGTATTTTTAACAAATAGTAAAGTATTTTTAACCTTTGGTATAAAATATATTACTAACTGTTTATAATGATGAATATTTTGGATCGTTCAATAACTTCCATGCTTCAATTAGTCGAAGGACTTCGATGGTATTATTCGAATGAAGAGCAATTTTAGTTCGTTTTAAATAACTCAATCTCCTGCATAACTCTACTCATAAAGGGTAATTTACATTGATAGGAGGCTGATTTCATGGAACCATTTTGCCCGATTGTTTGGCCAGAAGATCCAACGCAGGTGAATGAAAAAAACTGTGAACTTTGCGGTTTGTACCGCCAGGGGACGAGGATGGTTTGGGGTGAAGGGAATCCTGAAGCTCCGATCACAGTAATACTTGATAATCCCGGGGCGCGAGAAGATCGAGAAGGCAACTCATTCGTTTGCGGTACGAGACAAACATTGCAAAAAGCTGTGCATGAAGTTGGCTTGAAGCCTGAGCAGCTATACGTCACCTATATTCTAAAAAGAAAGCCTGTCCGGGCGTACGATAAAGAAGCAGCTCGTCAAATTTGCATGCAAACGCATTTGTTCGGCCAACTACGCCAACAAAACCCTACTCTCATTCTTTGTTTAGGAAACGTGGCGGTTCAATCGTTCTTCCAAAATGCGGAAATCGATGTAAAACGCTTAAGAGGAAGCTTCCATGACGTGTTAGGATATCAGACAACCGTCTCCTATCATCCTTTGGCCGTGAGGAGGCGTCCTAATTTATATCCTTTATTCATAGAAGATTTAACCCTCATCGCAGACAAATTATAGGAAATGACCGACAAATCCTCAAACGATTATGCATCGAGCATACATAAGAAAAAGGTTATAATCAGCCGGTAATGGAGCATGAGAAAGATATGGCGCGAACGAGGGAAAAACGATGCTACCGAAACAAATGGCCACCAGCAGTACGGATGGAAGAAGTGCGTATATAGTACTGACCGACCTTTTCCGTAAAAACTATACAAGTTTTTTCAGAGCAGGCGAATGAATTAAAGAAAATCACATAGTATGGGAGGTAATTTAGATGAAATAATCGCATATAGAAATTAACATTCCAAGGCGAAAACGCCAAGTAACCGAAACAAAGTAAAAGAGGAGATTTCGAAGGAATTGACCAAGCTCGGCAACTTGAAGCCAAAGCACGAGTCGTTGACGGCAAATCAAATGGAAAAGATCAAAAGAGTATAGCTTTATTTAGCATAGAAAATTGCTTTAACGTGCTGCAAATACTTTAGATCCTGCGGGATTTGTTTCCCCGCAGGATCCACTTAAAATGCTCACTCCATTTATCCCTTGATGGGAATGGTGACATCGTCCCATGTGAATGAAAATAGGGTTTTAAAGAAAGCGACATAATTTTTCCATAGTTTTACCACGGACTAACTTTACTTACATTGGAAAACCTCCTTTTGCTTTACAAACCCGTAGCCTGCCCATTAGGTTCCTCATTAAGTTCGTTCGACTTGTTTTAACTTGTTATAACTTCTCTTAACCAATCTCCTTGTCAAGTTTTGCTTGTACATCTTCAATTACACTTACTACAAGTAGTCGATATTTCCCTTTTTTGCACGACAAAAGTTTAAACTTAGTTTATTATGCTTTAATAGTTTCCAATATGTTAATATTTAGATATCAATTAACAGGAGGAGTTTTATGGTTGTAGATTATTTTGGTGTGAAGATTTTCTCTTTTTTCACGATACTATTTTTATCACAAGCTATATTAATGATCATATTTAAACAAAAGAAACAAACTGTCTCCCTTATTTTTAATTATATTTTATTAATTGGAATAAATTATTTTGTATTTACTTGGAAAGATTCTTTACTTGATGAATCTTATAATTATAGGACATGGTTATGGGGTGTGTTAGGGCTGTCATATATTATGGTTGCTATTAATACCTATTTATTCCTAAAATCCAAAAAAAAGAAAAGTACTAATACAAAAAAGAAGAACAATCATTTGTTGAAGCTCTGAACGGGTAACTGAAATCTTATCCCAGATCACTTCGTCCACTTTTTGAACCAATTGAGCGAGTTCTTCCGGTGATAATTCTTCTCCGCTTTCCCGTTCGATCCATATTCACCCACCTATCTACACGCTATAAACCTCACAGAAAAAAGCTAACAGAATGCATAATTGTCAGTCCTTCATGTTTCATACTAATTTTTCCGAAGCGCTCATCAATTTCTTAATCAACCGAATTTGCCCACGATGATTCAGTTCATCCTCATATACATGGAACCATTTGAAATATTTATTCATAGGATGCCCTCCCCAATACGGGGCTGTTTCGAATAGCCATGAATCAGGCAATGTCTTGAATGTATCGATTGTCTTATTACGCGTTTGTTTTAGCTCTTCAAGGTAGTATTCAATTGGATTTCCTTTAATTTGTTCCCTTGCTGCATCGCCTAGTTCCAATGCGGGATTGAGCATTTGGATATCCTCTTCTGTGAAATCTCGGTTTTCAAATGTATCAATTTGATATGCTTTTTCAACTGAAGCCATATGGGCTAACAGCATGCCGATAGAGTTCGCCTCGTCGTTAATGAGGAAATCCAGTTGCTCCACCGTTAAGTCTTTCACTTCCGCCAATGTTGTCACCCGAACATATTCCATCATGGATGCCAATTTGCTAAATTCCAAGCTTAAGCCATCTTTTTGATCGATTACGTATAACCCTTGATTGTCCATAATCATTTCTCCCTCTGTTTAAATCCGTTTCTATAATCATTAATTTAGATTCTAACTTCTTTTGAAGTATAGTGATCCATTGAGGACTATTCAAATCATTTTCAACCCACCGTACGAAGCAGATCAGCAAAAGTAATTACGTTATGGAGCATTACAAACATAGAAGGAATCGCATCGACCTCCTTTTCTGTCACGTATAATTACTATGGTAACCTTCTATAAAGCTTGGCTATCTATAAGTCCTTTATTTTGTAACCGTAATATCGTTTGATTCATTCGTACTTCCTTCCTCATGAAGCTTCTGGAATTTACTATGTCCGTCCGCTGTCGTTCCGATCAGAGAATATCCATTCCTTTCATAGTACGCACACAACTTAGGGTTATGCGCAACGCAATCAAGCCTAATGGTGTTCTTTAAATTTTCATCTACCCAATTTAAAATTTCTTTTCCAATCCCATTTTTCATATATTGAGGTCGGACAGCCAATCGATGGAGATAGAGAGCTTCAGGATCATCTTCAGTTCCCCAAACATGCTGATCCCACTCACTTTTCTGTGAGTAGAGCGTAACAGTGGCAATAATTTCATCGTCATGACAGGCGACATAAGTGTCTCCATTAATGACCGCCTCTGTTATCTCCTCATCCTCTCCGCCTTCCAATAAAAACCCCCATTGGTTGATGTCATTATTTCGCAGCCAACTAGCGACTTCTTTTAGTAAATCAATGATGGTAGCTACTTCTTTCTCTTCCGCCTTGCGAATTTTATAAGTTTTCATTACTCATCCCCCATTCCAATTATGAATTCTCTATACGGTTGGTAAATTCCTTTATTTCAAATGAAGGAGAAGTTCGTTTCATTGTCGAATGTATATTCCCATACGGATTTCTGGAGGGATGAAAATGAGGAATGATTCACTATTGATCAATAAAAAAAGTTGGGATGAGGTGGCACATCGTTTTTTCGGGCGGAATCCATTGCCAGAATACGGACCGCTTGCGCCTCGAGAAGAAGATTTGAATTTACTTGGCGATGTAGCTGGCCTAAAGGTATTGGATATTGGCTGCGGAAGCGGGCATTCCTTGCAATATATGGATTCTCATGATGCTGCGGAACTATGGGGAGTGGACCTTTCAAAGACACAAATTGAAACGGCAAAGGAATTGTTGAAGAACAGCAAAGCGCCTGTTCATTTATTCGAATCGCCAATGGAGGAAAACCCTGACCTGCCTCTTGCCTATTTTGATATCGCCTATTCCATTTATGCGTTAGGTTGGACGACCGATTTGCGTCAGACGCTCACAAATGTGCATAACTATTTGAAACCGGGCGGCATTTTCGTTTTCAGCTGGGAGCATCCATTGCACAGCCGGGCAATCTTGATGGGTGAAGATTTTCATTTCAATAAATCCTATCACAAAGAAGGTGCCTATGATCACGAAGCTTGGCATGCGCCCGCGATTATGCAGCAGTTTAAAGTGAGTACATATATTAATACATTGATTGAATGTGGATTTGAAATCGAAAAAGTTGTCGAGGATGTTTCATTGACGGAAGAGGACCGGGAAAGACATGCGAATCGATGGTATTCGTATGAGAAAGCGAAGATGATGCCGACGACTTTGATTATAAAGAGTCGAAAGAAAGACAGATAAGGTGCGGATGAAGGAAGAATTTCATTGGATATAACACTTGAAGCGCTACCTATCAATGATGCGGAGAGTTTATTTGAGTTTGAACTTGAAAATAGAGCTTTTTTTGAGGAAATGGTTCCTTCACGAGGAGATGATTATTATAACTTTGAGGTTTTCAAAAGCAGGCATCAGGCTTTATTAGACGAGCATGCCCAAGGCGATTCGTATTTCTATCTAATCAAAAATAACAATAGTTCTATCCTCGGAAGAATAGATGTAATCGATATTGATGAAACACAATAAACGGGTCATGTTGGGTATAGGGTAGGGCAAAGATATATCGGGAAAGGCATTGCTAGCAAAGCACTAAAGTTGTTACTAAAGGCCGCAAGCGAGATAGGGTTATCTACCATTCAAGCGAAGACGACAACTAATAACAAAGCGTCTCAAATTGTTTTAGAGAAAAACGGATTTAAGCTTCTAGCCACTCCTCATGAAGAATTTGAATTTGCGGGGCAAAAGGTGCAATTCCTACACTACGTTTGGAGTGATTCAAAATGAGAGAATTTATCGGCCTACCTTTTGCTTGAAGAAACTTGTTATGATTCGTAACGAAATGCCCGAATCTCCGTCTTATGGAAAAAGGGGCGATGTCATTGAAGAAAACGCGTATGCTGACTTTCATTTTGATTTTGCTATTCTTGTCGGGTTGCCGGCTATCAGCTTTTGGTGGTCAGGTTGTAATTGATTGGGTTGATTTTATCCATTTTGACGGAAAAGAATACAACGGAATCCACTCCGGAGTTTTAGCCGACAAAAGTTTTATCGGGAACAAGATTGGCACGGTCAAATTTAAAGTGGCGGACAATGTGAAAAATCCTAGTTATAAGATCAGAGACGGTGATGCCGCCTTCCATGAGAAGGGAACTGAGATATTTCAAATAAAGGATCATCCGCATTTAATAGCCGTCAAGGATGATCGCGCCATCAATGGATATCGAGTTTACTTTTCAAGAGATGATGATATTGAATACCAATGGAATTTCAAAGATATGCCCATCGAAAAAGTCGAAAGGATCGAGATTTATCAAACTGATTCTCCAGCAGGCAATAAATTGATTTCTAAATTGACAAAGAGCGATGATATCAATAGTTTCCTTCAATTATTAGTGGACAGCGAAGAAAATCCTAATTTCCAGCCAACCAGAGGAAGCGGAGATCCTATTTTTTATGAAATGTTTTTTTATACTGATGAGCCAATTGCGTATAAATATTATATGCAATTCGATGGTGAAACTTATTATTGGAGCCCATGGGATACGTCGATCTTATCAGATGAGATACAAACGTTTATTGGTGGTAACTAAACCTTCAAATAACTGGCACATATCCATAACATGGATTCGCGCCTTTTTGATTGAAGGATAGCTGTTAGCAATGTGGGCAACATAACACGTAAATCTTTCAGGAAGGATAGACGTGAAAATGCGGATTTTATTACTAGTCACTCTGATCTGTTTTCATTTTTCAACAATCGCAAGTGCAGACGCTCCCTTAACAGCTGCCTTTATCCGTGATCATCAGTTATGGATCAAAAAGGACGGGCAAGAAATACAACTTACGAAGGACCGTTATGTATACGCCCCGAAATGGTCATATGACGGTCGATTCATTGGCTATATTGATGGTGATGCAAAGGGAGAGAAGTCGGATTTATTCATTTACGACATGAAGGAAAAAGAAAGCTACCAGCACTATGTTAATTCGGTCACGTCGGACTTTAAATGGGCTCCGAATAAAAATCAAATAGCTTACACAGATCATGGTCTATTAAACGTGACCAAAATGAGGAATGGTCGACCGTATGGATTTGAAAATGTTTCATTAGGCGTTAGCGGCTTTGAATGGTTTCCGAACGGTAAAGAATTTATTGTCTCCTCTTCGTCCAACTTACTTCCAACTGGTTGGAGTCCTATCCCACTCTTTAGAATCCCAGTAGATGCAAATCTTGATAAAGATAAAATGAAACCTTTTTATACGATTCAAACTGAAATTCCTGACTTATTTGGGGTGGATGCCGATTATTTCAAGTGGAGTTCTGACGGGAAATGGGTTAGCTTTTTAGTGATTCCTACCGCCTCTTGGTCCATGGATAGCAATACATTGAGTGTTTTATCATCACAAGGAAAAAAATTTCAAGCAGTGGGGAAAATGTTAGGATTTCAAGATTGGTTTAAATGGGCACCTTCTGTTAATGAATTGGCCTATATATCCGGCGAGGGAAGGTTTTTTGTCGAAAACAAGAGAATGATGATTGCAGAAATCCCGATATTTAAAGAACAAAAAGAATATACACCTAAAGGATTTGTTGACCTTGATTTGGAATGGTACTCCAAGGATTCAGTGATTGTAGCGCGTGCGATAGAAAATAAGGAATGGAAAGTAGGACCTGTCCCAACTATGTTCACTTCCCTTTACACCATAAACATAAGAACAGGAGAACAAAAACAAATCACATTTCCAGGGAAGAATGAACTCGACGAAAACCCTCAAGTTGTCGGACCTTACCTCACTTGGTTGCGGAAGACAGCTGGACAAGCTAATGGTGATGTATGGGTGAAAAATACGTTGAATGGCCAAGAGCACATATGGCTTGAAAATGTGAATTATGCTCCAATCTTTTTTACATCGAAGCAAAATCCTTAAGGGTTGAAAGATCATCGGTACGTTAGATGTACTACCGACTTCATTAAGTTTATAATTTCCCCTGCCATTGAAGAATTTTTATCGCGAATTTCCTTTGCTATATATATTATGTTCATTTTCAACTTGAATTTCTTTCACAGTATCCGCGATCTCGAAATCGTAAAAATGAAAGTTGTGGAAATCAAAGTTGTGGAAATCAAAGTAGATGCCTTTGCCGCCATATTGAATAACTTACGCTTTGCCATCGAATGTCATTTTATTATGGGCTGGCCGAATATCAATTTTATAAATTTTTTTCGATGGTCTTCATTTACAAACCTAATATCGAGAGTATCGTTCATCTTCAAAGAACCTTCCGAATTCATGTGCAAATGAAATTGGTGGCTCCATTTGTGGCAACTCTACTTTACATTGGAAATGGGTTTCAAATTCTTTCACTGCTTCTCTTACGGATTTGTATCCTACTTCTTCATACCCTTCTCCGAAAGAAGATGGTGGATTGTTCAGCTGCATAAATTCCTTTAGTTGAAAGAAAAATAATAATAGCAGGCATAAAAAGATGAAGTTTCTTAGTCATTTTATCAAGATGAAGGTTGCTAATTGCAGGAAAAGCATACGAATAAAAAAGCACCCTAATTTGGATGCTCTTCCTGTTGAAGCAGCCAATTCACCGCATCCAACAAATTGTCAGCCACATAATCCGGCGTTATGTTATCCCATGTATGCCGATACTGAGTTAAAGAGCTTTCGCCCCACCCTGTCAAACATAGAATTTTTATCGCGCCGACTGCGTGAGCGGCCAACATATCTGTAGACCCTACATCACCGACGAAAGCCGTTTTTGAAAGATCTACTCCATGTTTTTTCGCAGCTTCCCGAAGTAATCCCGGTCTTGGTTTACGGCAATTACATCCTTCCGTGGAGCCATGCGGACAGATGAAAGCATCATCAAAGCCAAACGCCATAAATTCATCATAAAAGTCCTCAGTCCTCGCCTCTCCTTTACTGATCCTATGCTGGTTTGTACAGGCGAACGCCTTAATATTACGTTCCTTTAATAAGTTGAGAGCTTCTTTGCTAAAAGGATATGGAGTGAAGTCTTTCGGATGAATGAAATGTCCAGTTCCACCTATTGTTCCATCGCGGTCAATAAAGACTGCTTGCAACGTATCCATTTGGCACACCCTTTCAAATGACTTCCTCTACTGCACCGTCTGCCCATATGGGACAGTCATTAACTCCAACTCAATCTGTTGGCCATTCCTCATTACGGAAAGCATGATCTTTTTGTTAGGCTCTGTTTCTGAAACGATCAATTCTACATCGTCATAGGATGTGGTTTCATGACTGCCGACATGAGTTATAACATCACCAACTTCAACTATCCCGTCTGCAGGAGTATACGGTTGAACTTCGACCACTTTTGCCCCAGGAATGCCGCATGGATTCGTCCGGTGCGAAATGCCAATCCAGCTTCTCCAAAAGTGCGAGCGCAAATCTTCATTTTCTTCATGGACACTTTTTAAATTTCTCATGAACTGGTACGTGCCAAACGCCATATTATCTGCTTGCATCATTTCGCAATCCCCCGACCATATGCCCGTATATTCAATCGCCACAACAGATCCACCATCTTGCGGCATAATTGTCCATATCGTCAGTTCCTTATCTTCTCCTTCAATAACAAGCTTCCGATTCATTTCAAATTCAACAATCGTTCCGACATAGCTGACGCCCCAACCGTAGTCAAGGCTTACCGTTCCACCAATCCGGATGTCAAGCTCACACTTTCGCGTTTCCCAACGATTCCGTTCTTCTGGTACAGTCAGAGCTTTCCAAACTTTCTCAGGCGAAGCTTTTATAAAAATTTCCCGTTTTACTGAATCAATAACTTTATCCATCGTTTTCACCCTCCAAATAGGATTTCAGCTTTGCCAATTTGTTGTCTAAAATAACTCCCATTTCCTCTTGAAGCTTTTCATAATGATGAGTAAAATTGTCTTCTTTCAAACTGTAAATACGGTACTTTCCCTCTCTCCTTTCCGAAATTAAGTCCTCATCTAACAAGATTGCCAAATGTTTTTTTAAGGCAGGCTGTGAAATGGTAAATCGATTAACCAATTCAGACTGCGTATATTCATCCCGAGACAATAGAGCTAGTATTTTTCTGCGAGTGGGATCTGCAATTGCCCGATAAATATCCATCATGTATAAGCCTCCCTGACTTATAACCATTAGGTTATATGAAAAGCATAGCATATTATAATTTTAAAAGTACACAAAAATCAGATTATTGATTAAAAATCCCTTCCAACGGCTCCCACGGATAAATGGTCGCTTCAAATTTCTCCTCTATTACCGCGGGATCATTTTCAGCAAACCTTTGCGCCTCTTCCAAGCTATCCACTTCAAGAATAATCAGTCCGCCCGTATGATCCATGAACGGTCCACCCGCAATGAGAATTCCTTGTGCCAAGGCTTTCCTTACATACTCACGGTGTGGGACAAGCCCTTGTTCCCAATGCGGCTTCCCCTCTTTCCAAGCCTTGCCTGTAGTGAAATGAATGACAAACTTCATACAAACCCCTCCTTTATCTTTGAGTCTACCATTAATGATCCAAGCTATGTATGAGATTAAAGGTTTGATTAACATCTCTATCTTTTTCGGCAATAACAATCCCCTTATCTATTTGATAAGGGGGTTCGGGTTTAAGGTGTAATAAAAACCGTTTTCATAGATGCACCATAGGTGTCGTTGCGCCAAAAACTTCATCCGTCAATCTAATCGTCTTCCCATTTGTCAGTTGTGGTACAGCGTACAATGTGGTCCATGCTCACTATACGTTTTGCTTTCTTCGGATAACGTTCTCCCGTCGAGTTGTTCGATGTAATAGTATAGAGCCAATCCCGTGATTTAATTGGAAAGACTTCCCTGAGAAAACGCTGAGGAAATTCTCACCAATCTCTCATTTATTTCACAGCGTTCTTTAAAATAGCGGAGGTAAGATAAATCCATACCAAGAACAAGGGAGATAAAAAACATGAAAAAACTTTTCGCAACTACATTGAGTGCAGTACTATTAACAACAGGCGGCTTCGGCGCAGCAAACGCCCTTCACACAGATAAGGTAGAGGCAGCTACACCAAAATATGAATCTACATATGCAAACCACGATGCACGTTATCAATCGAGCATCACAGCAAATGAACTTAAACAGCTACCCGAATACGCAACTGTCGCTTCTAAAATCAATGTGAACGGATTGACAGCAAAAGTGACGGAAAACAATTCGAATAAACGTATCATCCTATTCACTGATGCGCGTGGACAAGGCAAATACAAATCCATCTTTGTGAAAAAGACGAACAGCTTGAAAGTCATCGATTTCCGCGGAGGCGAAATCTTCTTCGGTACAGTGAAGTTAGCTGAAGCTGTGCCGGGAACTTCAACCGAATCAACTCCCGAAGCAACGAAACCAGAAAGCAAGCCGGTTACGGACCAAAATAGTACTCTTGCTGAATATGCAAAGCTTTCTTCCGTAGTAAATGTGAAGAATTTCAACATGCAAGTCGTTGAAGACAATGCAAGCAAACGCATCATTACCTTGAAAGACCAAAACGGACGTGTACAGTACAAATCAATCTTCATGAAACGTACAAACATGTTGAAAGTCATTAATACGAGAGGCGGACAAGTCTTTTACGGTTCTGTGAAATAAAATTTTCTTTAGGCAAACAGCCGCATCGGACAATTTCGATGCGGTTTTTTTGCTGATGAATTAAGGGGAAAGAGACTGAGCTGATGACGAAGCATATACGGTGGGTGACGGTTGCCGTTTAGTTACTTGGGTTTTTATTCACGTTAGGTGATGCGGTGGCTATCTCTTTTACGATCGATCATGCTGCTATTATCGCGTATGTTATAGACAAGGGAGATTTATATGCGGAAGAACCCTGTACATGCAGCTTTTCAAGCTTCTATAATGGGGACGACACGGTCGATCGGAAAGGATAATCATACTCGATGTTTTTCTTACCACCGATTCGACCATATCTATCACCCCCACCTCCAAGGATTTACAGCGATGATGAGACATCACCATACTAAAAACGCTGACTCTCCTGACAATCACCGTTTCTTCTATTATACAAGTATCATCCAAAGCAGCATCGTAACGACAATCGTTGTAACGCCTTGCAGCAAAGTCGCCATCGTCTGTGCTTTGTAGGCGTCTGTCACTTTCATGCCGCTGAATTCAGTGACGACCCAGAAGAAGCTGTCGTTGACGTGGCTGACCGTCATGGCACCTGCCCCTACTGCCATGACGACAAGCGCGAGCGGGATGGCGCCTTCAATTCCCATCACCGGCAATAACGGAGCAATAAGTGTTGAAGCAATGACCAATGCCGCCGTGGAAGAGCCTTGTGCTGTCTTTAACGCTGCGGCAATGAAGAATGGAATGAGCAGGAAGAAAGCACCGTTTGCCATTGATTCGAAATTCATGTCACTAATTAATTCGGCAACGCCAGAATTAGAGATGACTTTTCCGAATGCACCGCCCGCGCCGGTAATCAGTAAGATTGGCGCTGCCTCTTTCAATCCATCCCCGATCCAGGACGTCAAGGTCTCTTCATTCCATTTCGGCAATAAAAGGAATGCAGCAAATACGCCAAAGAGCAAAGCGACTGTCGGAGCTCCTAAAAACTGCAGGAAATTAGACATGCCACCTTCATCCATCGTTAACTTTGCTACAGAGCCGATCCCAATAAGAACAATCGGCAGGACGATTGGCAAAAACGCTTTGAAGGTTGATGGCATTTTACCAAACGATTTGACGATCTCATCATAATCAAGTCCTTCATCTACTGTATCTTCTGGAACAGAAATTGTCGTTCCAACTTTGACCGCCCATAAATATCCGACAATTACTGCCGGAATAGCAACAATCAGCCCGATAAGGATGAGCATACCTAAATAATTTTCAGCTCCGATATTTCCGGCAGCCGCAATCGGACCGGGCGTTGGAGGAACTAACGTATGCGTAGCGTAAAGCCCTGTTGCAAGCGCTACCGCCATCGATGCAATCGCTACTTTCGCCCGCTTTGCTAAAGCTTTTTTCAAACTGGATAAAATGATGAAGCCCGAATCACAAAAGACCGGTATCGACACAATATATCCAATGAGCGACATCGCCAATTGGGGCCTTTTTTCGCCAATTAACCTCAAAACAACTTCTGCCATTCGATAAGCAGCACCCGACTTTTCTAAAATGACGCCGATAATTGTTCCAGCTACAATGACGAGCCCGATATTTTTCATTAACCCGCCAAAACCATCATTCACATTTTCCACAACTGTCAAGAGCGGCATGCCCGAAGTGATGCCTACAAAAAATGCACCGAATAGCAACGATAAAAACGGATGGACCTTAAATACCGCTGTGAACACGACAATTAAAATGACACTTAGCAAAATCATGAACAACAACATTCCCTACACCCCTTTTCATTGATAGATGACTCGTTCCATCACTTTCTTAGTCCTCTCTTTTAAATGAACAAAAGCTTCTTCCATTCCATCTTCTCGAGAAATGCCTCCATCCACAATCGCATGAATTTCCGTAAAATATGGAGCTACCTCACTTCGGCTTTCTTCATCGATCATTCCGGAAATAAGAATTGCCGGCTTGCCTTTTTCCCGTGCAGCTTGAGCAATCCCAATAGGTGTCTTTCCAGACAACGTTTGCATGTCTGTCTTCCCTTCCCCCGTCAAAACAAGATCAGCATCGTCCAAATACCTGTCAAATTCGATCGCCTCTAACACTACGTCAATCCCCTGCCGCATCACACAATTGAAAAACGCTTGGAACGCTCCCCCTGCTCCACCCGCGGCACCTGCTCCTTCTTTATTGTGGAGAGCAATGCCCGTCTCTTTTTCGATCAAATCTGCAAAACGCTGCAAACTCCGATCCAATAATGCAATGTCTTTCTCTGTTGCACCTTTTTGCGGTCCGAAAACTGCAGAAGCCCCGTTAGGTCCGACAAGAGGATTGCTAACATCGCATGCAACTGTGAATTCACACTGTGCAATACGGGGATCCCAATTTTCCATATGAATTGAAGCGATTTTCTGTAAAGCACCTCCCCCTTTTGAAAGCTCTTCCCCTTTTTGATTCAAAAATCGAATGCCAAGCGCTTGCAGCAAGCCTGCTCCGCCATCGTTCGTCGCACTTCCGCCAAGACCGATAATAAAGTTTCGATAACCTGCATCCATTGCATGAGCAATCAGCATGCCGGTGCCATATGATGATGCGACAATCGGATCCAATTCATCCGTATGTAAACGAGTAAGACCTGACGCTTCGGCAATTTCAATGACACACGTTTTACCATCTCCAAGCACTCCGTACGATGCCATTACCGCCCTGCCAAGAGGATCCTCCACGCTAACATCGACAAATCTTCCACCTGTCGCGTCAACAAGGCTTTGCATCGTTCCTTCTCCGCCATCCGCCGCCGGCAAAAGGATTGTTTCAATTGCCGGATCTACCTCGCGAATCCCCTCCCTCATCGCACGGGCTGCTTCAATTGCTGTCAAACTGCCTTTGAATGAGTCTGGAGCTATAATGACCTTCATCTGAAACACCTCTCTACTAATCGCATTCTATGGTGAATGAACATCAAATCTTCCTAACTATATTAAATTATATGATAATTCTTGAGAAAGACAGTATACTTTAAGTATAAATATGACTTGAAATTTACAATGAAATTTATGCATGGAGGATAATTTATTGATTACAAAGCAATTGGCAGAGGAGATTGTTCATCAGACAATGGTCCGTTTAAATAAAAACATCAACATTATGGATACGAACGGAATGATTTTATTTTCAGGAGAGACAGAGCGTATCAATCGGATTCATGAAGGAGCAGTCCATGTTATGCAAACCGGGCAGCCGCTTTGGATAACTGAAGAGAATATAGAGGATTGGCATGGTACAAAAATCGGTGCGAATTTGCCGATTCGTTTTAAAAATGATTTGGTCGGTGTCGTTGGAATCACTGGTAAAGCTAACGAATTAAAAGACGTCGCAACACTCGTCCAATTGACGACCGAAATGATGGTGCATCAGTCACTCATAACATCTGAGGCAGAATGGAAACGAAAAATAAAAGAATTAGTCTTTGAAGAATTGACGAGTGACAAAACGTTTTCCCCGCTCGTCGTTGAGAGGCTCTCCTTATTGGAGTTCAAAATGGAAGGACCATATTTAATAGTATTCATTCAAACGAAAAACTTACCGCCTTCACCTCAAAGAATGATCGAGCAGCTGGAGGAAATTTTTGAGCGAAACACCGCTCTCATCGGTTATTCAAAATTCAATGAGCTGTTTCTACTTCTGTCGGACGTGAATCCTACCGTTTTAGAAATGAAATTAAAGAAAATCCTGCACCTTTTCCAAAATGATGAAACCGTTAAAATTGGCATAGGACTCATCGCAGAAGAATTAATGGGGATCCCCGATTCTTACCGATCCGCCAAACAAGCAATCCGCTACGGGCATGATGCACAGGAAATTGTTTATTATACAGATATTGAATTGAGATCTTTGCTGCAAGAAACGTCCATTGAAAGCCGCAGCCACTTCTCCAACAGAATCTTGTCGGGATTAAATGAACAGATGATCATAACATTACAATGCTATTACGACAACAATCAATCCGTCCTTTTAACTGCTGATCGACTCAGAACTCATCGACACACAGTAACGAATCGACTTAGAAAAATCAAAGAAATGGCCGGGTTAGACCCTACAAACTTTCATGATGCAGTCTTATTTTACATTGCACTTCTGTTCATTAAAACAACGCCTCCAACGACTTAATCATTGGAGGCGTTGCTTATTGCATCCATTGCATACAAACAAGGAATACCCCGGTCAGCAGCATTGCAATATGCCCGATGCATATTTGTGGAAACCTTTCTTTCTCATCATCAAACATATTACATGTCTTGCAAGTAAAGAATCGCTTATTCAACAATCTCAACCTTTTAATGCTTCCTGAACGGCAGCCGGGTTAAACCCTAAAATCCACTTGCCGTTCAATTTCGTTTGTGGAACGCCCATTTGGCCAGTCTCCTCGACTAACTTGCGTTGCGCTTCTTCGTCCTCCTGCACATTCACTTCAGTAAATGGAATGTTTTGCTCTTCCAAATAGTCTTTCATCATATTGCAATACGGGCATGTGCTTGTCGTATAAACAGTTGCTGTAGCCATTAAGCATCACTCCTTTTTTATTCTTACTGATACTATACCTTCAACAACATGTAACACAAAACAAATTGTTTTATAAGAAAAAAAGACCCCTTCTATTAAGAAGGAGCCCATTGATTACAAGTAAACGATTGCCGCTAATACAAGCGCCAATATAATACGATAAATGGCAAACGGCACTAATTTAATGCGCGAAATCAGCTTCAAGAAAAAGCGGATTGATAGTAATGAAAAGACGAACGCGCTTAAAAACCCGACAATATAAAAGGAAATATGGTCCATCGACATATACTCCCAGTTTTTCACGACGGAAACAAGACTCGCCCCCGCCATAATTGGCACTGCCATAATGAATGTAAAATCCGCAGCAGTTCTATGGTTCATTCCAAAAAGAACACCGCCCGAAATAGTAGCACCCGAACGAGAAAATCCTGGCCATAACGATAGACATTGCACCATTCCGACCGTCAATGCCTGTTTATATGTAATTTGGTCCAAAGATTGCACTTTCGGCTTTTTAGGGCCAAAACGGTCTGCCACAAGCATTAAAATCGCTCCCGCAATCAAAGCAAAAATTACTGTCTTGACGCCAAACAAGTAATCGTCGATTAAGTCTTTCAGCGCAAAGCCGAAAACGACAGCGGGCAGCATGCCAATGATGACATGCATTAAATTAAAACTCTCACTCATCTTTTGACCATCAACTTTATACAATCCGACTAAGCTGAAGAGCCGCTTCCAAAATACAACAACAACCGCCAAAATCGAACCTAATTGAATGACAATTTTAAATGTAATGGCAGGGTATTTCCCTAAAAATTCTTCCGTTTTCAACCACATATCATCAACGATAATAAGATGTCCGGTTGAAGAAACAGGGGCAAACTCCGTCATCCCCTCAACAAATCCTAAAATCAACGCTTTCAATAATTCAAATAAATCCATAGTTCACTAAGCTCTCTTTCTGCGGAAACGGATGTACCAAATTACAGCCGCCAAACCGCTAATTGCCAACACGCCATACGCAACGGTTGAATAAATATCCATATAATGAACAATGACTTCCCAATTATCGCCAACCGCAAATCCTGCGTAAACGAGTATGGTATTCCAAATAAGGCTTCCGATAGTCGTCAGCAAAATAAATAAGAAGAAATTCATATTAGCCATTCCCGCTGGAACTGAAATAAGGCTTCGCACAAGCGGCACTAAACGACAGAAAAACACAGTCCATGGTCCATATCGGTCAAACCATTTTTCCGCCCTCCGAATATCCTTTTTCGTTAAACGAAGTACAGAACCCCATCGCTCTACAATTTTCTCTAATCTGTTCACATCTACAAACAAGCCAATACTGTACAACACCATCGCACCTACTACCGAACCCGCTGTAGCGGCCAAAACAACACCAGTCTTCGTCATATTTGTAAAGGTCGTTGCAAATCCGCTGAACGTTAAAATAACCTCAGACGGAATTGGGGGAAAAACATTTTCAATTAATAATAACAAACAAACGCCAAAATACCCATACTCTCCTAAAATTTCCCCAATCCAATTGTCCATCAAGCTCTCCCTATCCATTGTAATAAAAGCGGCAACTATCCGCAATTAGCCAAAGCCTCTAAACCGATAGGACGCCTCCCTTATACGTTAAGTTGCACGTTTACATAATTGAGTGTACGTCCAAAAAAACACAAATATGATCACAACTTATGTGGATAACTCCCCCGTACCCTTACTTATTCACAATGTATTGTGGGTAAAACAGTTAATATGTTCATAATTTCCGAAAAGACAAACTCTTTGTACAAGTTATCCACATGTGAATAAACATTATCCCTTCCAATTGACATTCCCAAGCTATTTACATTACTACAGAACACTATTACACCTCGAAAAAAAATCTTACCACGCCAACCCACTACTCGGAAACGCACAATGCCACTCACACCACTCATAAACACATCCAAAAACTCATAAATCCATCCAGACACTCATAAACCCATTTAAAAACGCATAATTCACTCACACCACTCATAAATTCACCTAACTCACGCATAACCCACACAAAAAACTCATAAATTTCTCCACATCACTCATAAACTCATCCAGAAACCCATAAATCACTCGCACACAAAAATGCCCACCATCCAGATTCATCAATCTGAACAGTAGGCAATCTATCAAAGTAAACTCTCCATCAGAAACCGATTGATCTTCTCGCCGAGCGCTCATGTCGAATTGTAAATTTCACAGTCTCTTCCTGATTTACAGGCACATGAACAGGTAAGATAATTTTATCGCGTTTTTTCTCCCATTCATGCGTTGATTCATCTACAGTCCATAGATGGCCGGGTACTTCTTGCCGAACCATCGCCTCGACAGGAATCTCCTTCGTATTGCAAATTTTGTATTCGTATTCTGTATATTCGTATCCACCCTCCTTATATTTTCCTGACTTCTTGCTTTGCACCTCAATATCGCAAGCCTCTCCCGATTTTAAGCGAACTTTTTGACCGACTTCTGTATGTGAGATGCGATGTTCTCCTATAAATTCAGCACTGCCGTCATCTGGATTTGTACGGTACATTTTAAATATACCTTCCGGTAGATCGTAGCCTAAACCATTTTCGGCCGTGTTGTCGAATTCAATGTAAATATCTGGATTATCGGTTTGAACATTAATTTCATAAATGATCCTTGCCTTAGAGCCATTTGAAGAAAGAAGCCGGAGCTGTTTCTCCTGTCCATCTTCAAGAGTAACCGGATTTGGAAACGTGTATGTGTGGAAATTTGAATAGGTTTCCGTTTTATTTTGTTTTTTAGATGATAATTCCGAGCTTTTTTCATCCGTCAGATTCCCTGCTTTATTCAACTTCCCTGAAATTAGACGTAATTTCGCATCCGAAAAATCAGCACCCGAATAATTCGACATCGTTAGCCAACCAGAAAGATCAAAGCTGTCGCCGTTTAATGAAATAACATAATCAGCTTTCCACGAAACGCCATCCGTCAAATAGGAAACACATACTTCTTTTTTCCTTTGATCAGACATTTTCCAAACCAATGTTGGAATAAGGTGTAAGTCATCTTCAAGATTTGGAAAACGTAATTCACCTTTCGGGTTCACAACGATTTCCTTCGTCTCTACATCTTGCATAATAAGAGGACCGCTCATGCGCAAAAGCGTGTAAGGACGGTCCGCTTTTGAATACGAATCACGAACTAATAACTGACGCCCTATATATTTCTCGAATAACTTGCGTTCATCTACCAAATCATATGCATATTCAAGCTCTTCTACTTCAATTCCTTCTACAATGATTGAATCATGCTCCAACCGGCGAGCAACGTTCTCAAAATGGACGATGCCATCCTTGTCGATCGGGGGAAGCTGTCGACTGTCTTTCACCAAAGCAAATCCGTCGCTATAGACCGTTATGGAACAAGTATCTGTTTCCGTTCTCATGACTTTCTTCGACAATTTTAGTACCTCCTATTCAATTAATGTCATCATAACCTGTTCTTTAGCATTTCCACTTTTGTTACATCTATCTCCGCTATTCCCTCTTCTCCAAAAAATAAAGCTCTCCGTTTAAAAACGGAAAGCTTTCTATCACTAAACTTTATATTAATTGCATGAAATATCCTTCACATTAAGCTGTTCTTCCTTACTCATACCCACAAGCAATCTAATTGTATGTCAACAAAATATCTCTTAGGTGACCATATTGCAAAACCAGAGAAGAAACAACTAACCGTTTCTTCTCTGGTTCCATTTACAAGGTATTTTGAAATAAGCTGAAATGAATCAAATCCCTAATTCCTGCCCTTTCATCTGTTCACGAAGCGCAGCTTTCAAAAACTTGCCGACAGATGTTTTTGGAATTTCATCAACAAATACGACTTGATCCGGCACCCACCATTTTACAAATTGACCTTCCAAGTAGTTGAGCAGCTCTTCCTTTTTAGCGTCATCCGCTACTTTCCCTTCTTTCAGCACGACACAGGCAAGCGGTCGTTCAGACCATTTTTCATGTGGCACTGCGATGACCGCCGCTTCAAACACATCTTCATGCGTCATTAAAGCATTTTCAAGGTCTACAGATGAAATCCATTCTCCTCCGCTCTTAATTAAATCTTTCGTGCGGTCGGTCAATTTCAAATAACCAAACTCTGTCATGACCGCAATATCCCCCGTATAGAGCCAACCATCTTTAAACGCTTCAGCAGTTCGTTCATCCTTATAATATTCGCTTGCAATCCACGGTCCACGGATTGTCAATTCACCCATCGTTTTGCCGTCCCATGGAACTTCTCCGTTTTCATTGACAACTCGGACTTCAAGGCCAGGCATAATAAGCCCTTGTAATGCACGGATGTCTACCTTTTCATCCATCGTCAATTCTTCCATGCCTGACGTGAAGACGGATAGACTGACGAGCGGAGAAGTTTCAGTCATTCCATAACCAACGATAAACGGCACGCCATGCCTTTCCTCAAACGCTCGGATCAACCCTTTTGGCGAAGCCGAACCACCACAGACGATTGCCCGTAATGAAGAAAGGTCCCTCGGATTCTCATCTTGTTCCTTCAATACAGCAAGCCAAATTGTCGGTACACCCGCTGTAATCGTCACTTTCTCTTTTTCAATTAAATCCAACAGTAGCTGCGGAGTGAAACCTGGTCCAGGCAATACTTGTGTTGAGCCGAAAAAGACCGCTGCAAATGGCATACCCCAAGCATTTACGTGGAACATCGGCACAACTGGCATGACAACATCAGATTCCTTCATGCCCATCGCATCCGCGAGCCCTAATGCATAACTGTGCAGGACGATGCCGCGATGGCTATATACGACACCTTTCGGATTGCCGGTCGTTGCAGATGTATAGCACATTCCCGCTGGCGCGTTTTCATCCAAATCTTCCGGGTACTCGAATTGATCGGAAGCTTCCTCTAACAACGCTTCATACGAATAGACATTTTCCAACGACGTTTCGGGAATTTCCTTGCTATCTCCCATAATGATATAATGCTTCACAGTCTTCAAAAGTGGAGCAAGCTTTTCAAGATGCGGAAATAAATTATCATCCACGAGTAAGATTTCATCTTCCGCATGATTAATGACATAAGCAATATGCTCCGGAGATAGGCGGATATTCACCATATGAAGCACTGCCCCTGTGCTCGGCACGCCGAAATACGCCTCAAGATGGCGGTGATGGTTCCAGCCAAACGTACCGACTTTCATTCCCTTTGTCATTCCCAACTTTGTTAAAGCATTTGACAGTTTCCGTGTCCGCTTCGCAAAATCACGGTACGGAATTCGGTGAATCGTATCTGGGCCAGTCCTTGAGATAATCAGTTTATCCGGAAAAAATTGCTCAGCCCTTTTAATGAAAGAAGATAGTAACAATGGTGTTTGCATCATATTAACCGCTCCCCTTTTGATTGCTATATTTTGTAAAGCATGTACAACCACTCACTAATTGCCAGCAACGCAGGCCTTCTCCCTGTCAGACCAATCCAAGTTATGCATGGCCATAGCCATTTATTCCCCATCATTCAGCCCTAAATTTTTGGCAATGATCACCTTCATAATCTCATTCGTTCCAGCGTAGATGGATGAAACGGGAATATCTCGATATCTTCTTGCAATCTTATACTCTTCCATATAACCATAGCCGCCATGCAACTGCATACATTCCATAGAAATATCCCGCGCCGTCTCAGTAATCCAATACTTCGCCATAGACACTTTCGTAACGACATCTTTGCCTGCTAAATGGTCCTCAATCAGCGATTCCAGAAAAGTTTTCCCTAATTCAATTTTCGTTGCCATCTCGGCAATTTTAAACTGTGTATTTTGAAATGTTGCGATTGGCTTTCCAAATGCTTTTCGTGACTTCACATAATCGATCGTCAATTCAAGCATATCTTCCGCCGCAGTCTGAGCTGCAATCGCAACAACCAACCTCTCTTGCTGAAGCTTCTCCATTAAATAACGGAATCCTTTTCCTTCCTCCCCTATTAAATTCTCTACTGGAACTCTGCAATCCTCAAAATACAGCTCTGCAGTATCTTGCGAATGCATGCCGACCTTGTCCAACTTTCTTCCTTTTGTAAAACCCGGGGTCCCTTCCTCTATGATGAGCAAGCTGACGCCCTTATGCTTCGGCTGTGCTTTCGGGTCTGTCTTGACAGCGACTAAAAACAAATTTCCGTTCACACCATTTGTAATGAACGTCTTTTGCCCGTTCACAATATAATAATCGCCGTCTTTCAACGCAGTCGTTTGGATATTGGCCAAATCCGACCCTGTACCAGGCTCCGTCATTGCTACAGCTGTGATGAAATCTGCTGTAATGCACCCAGGCAGCCATTTTTCCTTTTGCTCTTCTGTTCCATACGCCTCAATATAAGGAACGACGATGTCATTATGCAAACCAACGCCTGTCAACCCCGCGCCGACCCGCTCCATCTCTTCCCCGATAATGACGCCGTAACTAAAATCCAAGCCAAGTCCCCCATACTTTTCTTCGACTTGCGGACAGAGAAAGCCCATTTCACCCAATTTCCTCCAAAACTCAACCGGAACGAGCCTTTTTTTCTCCCATTCCTCATAATTAGGGATCGCTTCTTTCGCCAAAAATTTCTTTAGTGTGCTGCGAAATAATTCATGCTCATCCGTTTCATATCGATAGCGAGCCATTTTCTAATCCCCCTTATTTCGGCTGCATCCGAATTGCGCCATCCAATCGGATTACTTCGCCATTCAATAATGGATTCGTTACGATGCTTTCGACCAATTTCGCATATTCTTCCGGCCTTCCGAGCCGATTCGGGAATAATGTCAACGCCTCCAAAGATGCCCTTGCCTGCTCAGGCAGACCTCCGAACAATGGCGTTTCAACAAGCCCGGGTGCAATTGTCATCACACGGATGCCATATGGCGCAAATTCCCGCGCAATCGGCAACGTCATTCCGACAACTCCCCCTTTCGATGCACTGTAAGCCGCTTGCCCGATTTGTCCCTCGAAAGCAGCTACCGAAGCTGTGTTGACAATAACCCCACGCTCGCCGTCCGAATTCGGCTCATTTTTTTGCATCGCAGCGCCTGCTACTCGAATGACATTGAATGTGCCCGTCAAATTTACACGAATCACTTGCTCAAACCGCTCAAGCGCCATTGGACCACCCTTCGATACGACTTTCCCCGGTGTAGCTATGCCCGCACAGTTGACGAGTGCATTGACTGAATCCCACTTATCTACTACCTTTTTCACATTCCGCTCCACTTCCTCAGCGTTCGCAACGTCTGTTTTCAGAAAGTAAGCATGTTCATCACCCAATTCAGACAACAACACAGCGCCTCTCTCTTCATTCATATCAAATATGGCTGCTTTTCCGCCGTTGGCAACAATGCGTCTTACTGTCGCTTCTCCAAGACCGGAAGCTCCACCCGTTACAATTGCGATCACTTCATTGATTTCCATCTCATAGCCCCCATTTTTCATAAACGTTCAACAATTGTCGCGTTCGCCATTCCCATTCCTTCGCAAATGGCAAGCAAACCATATCGACCGCCCGTTCTTTGCAATTCATTGATCATCGATACAAGCAACTTCGTGCCTGTTGCGCCGAGCGGATGGCCTAATGCAATAGCTCCCCCGTTCGGATTCAGTTTTTCAGGATCTGCGTTCGTTTCTTTCAGCCATGCGAGCGGGACAGGCGCAAATGCTTCATTGACCTCATATGTATCCATATCTTCAATTGTCAGCCCCGCCTTCACTAAAACCTTTCGAGTCGCTTCAATCGGACCAGTCAGCATTAATGTCGGATCCGAACCGACTACAGAGCGCGCAACAATGCGGGCGATCGGCCTTGCACCTAACTCATCCGCTTTTTCTCGAGACATGAGCAATACTGCAGAAGCTCCGTCACTCATCTGGCTTGCATTGCCAGCTGTAATGACGCCATTTTCATCGAACACTGTCCGCAATCCAGCAAGTGCTTCCGGTGTCGAATCAGGGCGTGGACCTTCATCTGTTGCAATGACTTTTACCTCGCCATCTTCACGGACAACTTGTACAGGAACGATTTCCTCTGCAAACTTGCCTTCTTCGATGGCCCGGATCGCCCTCTGATGACTTTCATATGCATAGTTGTCCAACTCTTCCCTGCTAAACCCCCATTGTTTTGCAATACGTTCCGCAGAAAGTCCTTGATTAATAATTTCATATTGCTCAGTCAACTTGCTGCTTGGCTTTGCATCGCCGATATTCGAAAACATAGGCGCCCTTGTCATACTTTCAACCCCACCAGCAATGATGATATCCATATCACCTGACAAAATTGCCTGTGCAGCAAAATGGACAGCTTGCTGACTCGAACCGCATTGCCGGTCAATCGTTACACCCGGCACATGGATCGGAAAACCCGCAATTAAAGCAGCTGTCCGCGCAATATTGCCGCCCTGCTCACCCGATTGCGTTACACAGCCTAAAATGACATCCTCCACTTTACCCTTTTCTATTCCCGCCCGCTTCACCAATTCATCTATGACAACTGCAGCCAATTCATCCGGCCGATATAAAGAAAAACTGCCCTTTCTTCTGCAAACAGCCGACCGAACCCCTTCCACTATAACAACTTCTCTCATACCCTCACCCTATTCTCTGAATTAAATGACATTTCTTATATATTGTCATTTTACATGAAAGCGCTATCAAAATCTACTAATCATTGAGTGCGAAAGTGCTATATTTAGCGAACAAGAATCGAGATAATTGATGTTTAACGTAATTAGAATTATTTGTATGCACAGCTCGCTGCGGCGACGCTTTCGCTCGATTATGCACATGGAACGATCAATGTATCTATGCTACTGATCTTGTATATTTGGAACGATCAAACAACCGTCGGTAGTAACCGATTGTGCAGGCATAACAATCGATGTGATACAGCAACCGCTTGATTTCAACCCGCCCGAGCTCGATTATGTACATCAACCGATCGAATATATACCTGCCCCCGATGTGGAGGCACCATCGATCGATTATGCAGGCGGCATGATGATCGATTGCTTCAACCGATTGGTATAATGGGCCAACCGCCCGATTTTACCTCGCATGCGCCCGATTTCACACTTGAACCGCTTGAACCATCAACGTTACCGATGGATCATGCAGGAGAAACGCTTGTTAACCTGTAAACCGCTTAATCCACAGCCATAACCGATTGAAAGAATATGCAGGCCACCCGATCTCTCGTCTACTCCCCCAAAAATATAGACATACGTCTCAAGTCTTAGTGTAAAATCCGTTCTCCGCCCGTTTGGAGATAAAAGAAAACAACGTATGCTATAGATACATTGAAGGGAGGAACAACAATATGAAGAAATTTGGTCTCGCAATTATCGGCATAGTGGCAGCGATCGTTGTTCTTACGAATATTGGATCGATGATCGGTCTTGCCATTTCCGCCTTAATTGCATTTGCAGGTTTACATTATTACAGAAAGAGCGATTCAACGTTTCTTAAACTGTTCTGGGGCACTGTCCTCGTCATCGGATTATTGACGGCAGTTACGAACATTCCAGCATTCATCGGCATTATTGCATTGTTGGGTGTTTACTATGTATGGCGCAAATGGAATGACACAGAAAGTGAAAAAATCATTACTCAATCTGACGATCCATTCGTTAACTTTGAACGCCAATGGGATGAATTGACAAAATAAGGAGGAATTCAATATGAACTCACTTTGGAATCGATTAAAGTACACAATTCAAGCAGATTTACACACAGTTCTTGACAATAAAGAAAACAAAAACCCTATCGCAATGTTGAATCAATACATTCGCGAAGCGGAAAAACAGACTTCTTCTGTAGGCAAACTGCTTGAGCGTCAAATTAAACTGAAAGAAGAACTTCAAAAAGAATTGGCAGAAGCCGATGCTATGGCTGATAAACGCAGAAAGCAGCTTGAAATTGCAAAAAATGCGGGAGAAGAAGATCTATCTGCTTTCGCACAAGATGAAGTTGACGCTTACGAACGCAGAAGCATGGAAATCACCAAAAGCATTACTGAAACTACGAACGAACTAATTGTGTTAGAACGGAAATTTGAAGAGATGAAGCATAAAGTGAAAGACATGAAAGTGCGACAGCTGCAATTAATGGGCAAAGAGAACGTTACGCGAGCCCATCGCCGGATGGATAAATTCATTTCCCCAGAGCGTGGAGACAAGCCAATGGCTGGCACGGAAGAAATGAAAACGTATATCGAAAACTTAGGCGGTGAGACTACAAAAGAATACGAAAGTTCTTCAATGGAACTTCGTTTAGAAGCACTTGAGAAAAATGCCGCAAAACAAGACGAAGTAGTGTAAAATCGAATCAGGCCCATATTATGATGCATAGTTAGATACCCTTACATGCGATCCGTGACTAAACAGACGTATAATCTCTGTATCCAAGCACGGACCGCATGTTTACTGGCGTAAAACAAGGTTTTATTGACGTGGCATGATGTTCTTCTGGCGTAGGACGCGATTTTATTGGCGTAATATGTAGCTTTTCTGGCGCGAAATGTGGCTTTATTGGCGCAGAAAATGCTTTTACTGGCGCAAAGCTCATTTTACTGGCGCTACATGCAGCTTTGCGTAGAAAATGCTTTGACGCTACATATGTTTTTCTATCGTAATACTAGATTTATTGGAGCGACAAGCTGTTTTATTGTCGTAGAACATGAGTTTCTCAGTGCACCACACAATTTTTCCGGCGCAGAATACTTTTTAACGGTACACCATCAGCATCCAATTGTGACCTATCACCTTACGCTCATTCCGACATCAAGAAGGGGGATTTTAAATGAAACAGTCAAATACAAATAAAATAACCTTTTGGCTGATCGCTTTTTTGTTGATCATTTTTTTCGAATCCGTTTTTTTAGCGAACGGCAATATCATTTTCCTCCTTTTAGGTGCCGGACTCACTTATTACGGTTTTAAAAAACGCTCCAAATGGATGACGTTTACAGGACTCTTTTTTGTATTTATGGCACTTATTACACTATGGAGCCTTCGCCTGCTCATATTCGCTGGTCTTGTCTATCTGCTAATCAATATGTGGAAAGGCATTCCTGCTGAAACGATTATGCGGCCATTAAAGGATTTCCAAGCGCCAACACCGAATGGCATATGGAAAAATAAATTGTTTTCCGTCCAAACATCACCGTTTTCTTCCTATGAATGGGAAGACATTCACATACAAGGATTTTTCGGAGATATTTCCGTTGATGCGACTGAAACCGTATTGCCGAAAGGCACTTCTCTTATTGCCATACGTCAAGGTTTCGGGCGAATAAAAATAGACTTGCCTTATGAAATTCCAGTGCGCATCCATTACACAACACTTTTAGGAGAGGCAAAAATTTTTGATATAAGCCCGAAGCGAATGATCAATGAAACACTTCATTACAAAGATGGCTATGACCACCCGAATTATGACGGTGCAGAGTTAATTATTTCCCTATCGACTTGGATTGGAGATATTGAGGTGACGCGGAAATGAAAGCATTATTTGGACGCGGCATCTCTTTATCTATCCTTTTCATAAGCATTACAGCTGTTTATTTTTATCTTTTATTAGATTTGCCGCTAAAAGAAAGCTATACCGTTTTTTATCAAATTGAGTATGCGAACGTCCCTCTTGGCATATGGATTGTCGTAACCTCTTTCTTATTAGGTTGGATCATCGCTTTTTGGATGGGTGCAATTGGCCGTTCAAAAGAGAATGCTTTTGAAAAACAGCTTACGAGTTTGATTGAGACCGAGCAAGTTTTACAAACAAATAAGACGCTTTCTCCGAGAATCGACCGAACGCTAGAAAACGTCTCAAATGTGCTCATCACTCAAAGAAAGAGTTTACAGAGGATTACAGATGAAAGGGCAGAAGCACAAGATAAGCTTATTCAAGAACGGCTCGTACAAGAACGGCAACGACTTGCAAGGGAGTTGCATGATTCTGTTTCGCAGCAGCTATTTGCAGCTTCAATGCTGTTGTCAGCCATTACGGAACAAAGTGATGAATCGGAGCAAAATTACCGGCCATTGCTTCAAGTAGAAAGGATGGTACAGCAGGCGCAGCTTGAAATGCGGGCTTTGCTCCTTCACTTGCGGCCAGCAGCTTTGAACAACAAATCACTAACCGATGGATTGGAAGAGCTTTTAATCGAATTAAAAGAGAAAGTCAACTTCAATATCCGGTTCCGTTTGGAAGATGTGACTTTGTCAAAAGGAGCAGAAGACCATCTTTTCCGCATTGCACAAGAGACCTTGTCGAATACATTGCGACATGCGCAAGCGACAGAAGTTGAAATATTATTTGTCGAACGCGATGGATTGGCCATTTTACGCATACAAGACAACGGCGTCGGCTTTAAAGATGGTGACAGCAAAGGCGGCTCATACGGATTGCAAAATGTGAAGGAACGCGCAATTGAAATTGGCGGCACTTGCAAAATTGTTTCCGTCCCCTCACAAGGAACGATCGTTGAAGTAAAATTGCCTGCTAAGAAAGGAGAGGAAGTCGATGATTCGGATATTGTTGGCGGATGATCATGAAATGGTGCGAATTGGCGTATCTGCCTATTTAAGCACGCAACAGGATATGGAAGTAGTTGGAGAAGCGACGAACGGCCGTGAAGCTGTTCAAAAAGCGTTGGAATTAAAACCCGACATCATATTAATGGATATGGTCATGCCGGAAATGAACGGCGCCGAAGCTACTGCAGAAATTATTAAACAGTGGCCCGAAGCGAAAATTATGGTTATTACAAGCTTCTTAGACGATGATAAAGTGTATCCAGCCTTGGAAGCAGGTGCGATCAGCTACATATTAAAAACATCAAATGCCAAAAGGATCGCTGAAGCCATCCGGGAAACTTTGAGCGGCAAAACGGTTTTGGAGCCTGAAGTGACGAGCAAAATGATGCAAAAAATGCGTTCAGGCAATGACCGGCAGCCTCATGAGGAATTGACCGATCGCGAGTTGGAGATCTTGCTTTTATTAGCACAAGGGAAATCAAATCAGGAAATCGCCGACGAGCTGTTCATCGCTTTAAAAACAGTCAAAACCCATGTAAGCAACCTATTGTCAAAATTAGAAGTGCAAGATCGGACGCAAGCCGTCATTTACGCATTTCAGAACAAATTAGTGCAATGAAAGGGCTGCTTTCTTTATAGTTCCTTGGTCATAATTGCAGCGTAATTGCTGAACATTGCTGCATAATCACCGAACATCGGTGCATTCCCCTTCCACATTAGTGCATAAGAAAAAAGGCGAGGAATTTTTTTCCTCACCTTTCTTATTCCTATTTTATTGTTTATCCCTATCAATATCATTCCCTCGGTCTTCATCGTAAGGATAACGTTCACCAGGTTCAGGTGTGTTGAATCCGTCGTCTGTATTGGATACTGTAGGGTCATTATCTTTAAATGCATCAGTCATATTTGAATCAGCCGGATCAGCCAATGGCAGTTCATCTGAGGAAGAAGTTTCATAGTCTTGTTTATTCGGGTATTGATCCCCATTATATTGTTTTTGTTCCCGAACTGCTTCGTCCATTGCTCGTTTTGTTTTGTCTGCTGTTTGACGCCCATTCTGCTTCATTTCACCTTTCGTCTGTTCCCAATTCTCTTTGGAAACGTCCGCCTCTTGCAAACTGCTTTCCATTTTGGATAAATAGCGGGATGCATGTTCCTTCCCTCCTAAACCGAATGCAAGTCCGAAAGCTAGCGCCACTCCGCCAAGGGTAAGTATGAAGGCAGCGTTAATAATTGCGGGCGCAATGCCTAATTGGCTGAGCGCCATAAAGAAGGCAAATGCCAAGATTGCGTATTTCGCTACATAACGCAATATGTGCGGGCTGCCGCTTTTCGTCGTCAAAATGCTGCCGACAAATTTTTCAGCCAAGTTCGATAGGTAGAATCCTACCGCTAAAATGATCAAAGCAGCGATTACCATCGGCAAGTATGCAAAGATACCTGTTGCCAAAGTGACCATGAAATGCAAGTTCAACACTTGCAAAGCCTCTACTGCAAATAGCAAAATGACAATCACTTGGACAATCGTTCCGATCATTTGGGAAAGCGTCGGCATTGTAATGCCTGTTTGTTTAACTCCCATCTTGCCGAATAAAGAATTGATTCCCAAGTTGTCCAATAGTGAGACGATAATCCCTTTAATCCACTTCGCTAACAATACGCCGACTAAAACAAGGAAAATGGCTACCGCAATTTTTGGCAGCATCGTCATCATATCATTCAGCATTGCGATCGCAGGCTGTGAAATCCCTTCAATGTCTAACACTTCCAAAGCTGAAATCGTTACAGGCAACATAATGAGGATGAACACAATTGTTCCGACTACACTCGAAACGCTCGTCCCCTTCACGTACGAAGAAAGCTTCAACTTATGAGCCGCACGATCAACACCAACCGATTCCAATAGCTTCGTTAAAATATTGCGCACAATTTTTGCAACGAGCCAGCCTACTAAGAAAATAAGCACGGCTGCGACCAATTTAGGAATGAAATGGACAATGCTTGATAGCATGCCTTCAAACGGACCGCTAATGCCACTTAATCCTAATGCGTGCAAGACAGCAGGAATGAAAATAAGCAAAATAACGTAAAACGAAATATTTGCCGCTGTCTCAACCCATTTCGATTGATCCACCTCTTTAGGTGAGGCCCCTGCTTTTGCAACATACTTATTCAAGTTTAGTTTTTTGCCTACCGTCAATAGTACCTTCTTAACGATTAACGCCAATACCCAAGCAAGCAATAAAATAAGCCCAGCTTTTAATATACTAAGAACCGCACCGCCAATTCCGGAGTACATCGTCATGAAAGGAGCAGCTATCATGGAAGCATTCATGATGTTAAAGAAGAGCAGGAAGGCCAAGAGAAGTATTCCATAGAAGAAGACCTTTCCGATGATTTTCTCCATATTCCATTTTGATTCTTCTACATCCAACCTTTCATTGACACGCGACTTCTTCAGCCTTTTCCGGACAGCATTTTCAACTGCCTTCGCAATGAAAAAGCCGACCAGCAAGACAAGCAAGCCAATGATCAGCTCGGGAAGCCAACTAAAAATATTCGACAAATACAAGTCTCTAAACATTGCAGCGTCCTCCATTCATTTACAATCTTACTTCGACTATTCCTACAAATGGACTGAGCTAAACCTATTTGTCTATAAAGTTGGCAAGCGATTCATATAAGGGATTTCATAATCAATTTACTTTTTATGACTTCTCACCAATAAAAGTATACCTCTCAAGAAAAACATTGCCGAACATACAACTAAAAAGGTCCCCTGGAGAGAAAAAAACGTGTTGAAATGCCTCTCTGCTAGACTCATTGGTAATCAACATTAAAATTGAAACTGCAATAAACTGTGTAGAAATCAATTTTCAAGACACTATAAAATCCCAATATTCAAGATAACATTTTTCAAAGTAACCACATGATTGATACTACATCGAAATGCAGATACCAAAAAAGCGAAGGAAGGAATCGAAATTCCCCCTCCGCCTTCTTACTTAATCTTCTTCAACTTCCATTCGGTTTTTCTTGAACATTTTCGATAGGATTTCGTAAACAATTGGAACGACAATCAATGTCAATAATGTCGAGCTGACAAGACCGCCAATTACCGTGATGCCTAAGCCTTTCGAAATTAATCCGCCGCCTGCTCCATTGCCTAATGCCAATGGTATAAGCGCACCGATTGTCGCGATGGCAGTCATTAAGATCGGACGCAAACGTGTCGCGCCGGCTTCTAACACAGCATCGCGCATTTTCATTCCGCTGCGTTCCATACGGACGATGCGGTCTACAAGAACGATGGCATTCGTAACGACAATACCGATCAACATTAAGAGACCCATCATAACTGGAACGGAAATGGTTTCTCCTGCAATTAACAGTCCGACGAAGGAACCGATCACCGCAAATGGTAATGAGAATAGAATTGCAAACGGTGCAACACCTTCACGGAAAGTTACGACAAGGATGAAGTACACAATCGCAATTGCGGCAAGCATCGCCATGCCAAGCTGTGTAAATGCTTCTTCCATATCAGCTGCAACACCAGCTGTATCGACGTTGACACCTTTCGGCAGATCCAATTCCTCAATTGCTTTATCGACTTCTGAAGTCGCTTTGGACACATCATCTTCTATTAATTTACCAGAAACAGTTGCATAATATTGGCCTTTGCTTCGAGACAACGTGTTGTACGTCGAGCCTTCTTCCATTTCTACAATATCGGATAGTTTGATCGTCGTGCCAACTGCTGTCGGAATTTCCGTTGCCAATATTTCATCAATCGATTTTGGTTGTTCTGCTTCTTCTTGTTTTATGACTACTTCCAATTCATTGCGATCTTTCCCGACGGTCGTTAACACTTCTTGTGTTCTTGTCGGATTCAGCATCATAATGATTTGGCCTGTCGTCAATCCGTATTGCAGCAACTCATCTTGTGTTGCTTTCAATGTATATTGAACATATGCATCTTCAGCGCTTGAAGAAACGTCTTCAATGCCTTTGTTTTCTCCCATTACTTCTTCGACTTGCTGTACTGCTGTTTTCAAGTCGTTCAAATCTTCACTGAAGAATGTATAGCTAATTTCATTTGTGGACATGCCCATTGAACTGAAGTCTTGGCTCTTCCACTCACCTGATTGGCCGATATTAAATACATAGTCTTCAATTTCAGTACGGACTTCTTGGAAGTTTTCCATGTCCGGATCAAAGATCAAATACATTAATGCACCATTCGACCCGCCACCCATCATTGCGGCCATTGGATCGGAGCTATCTGTGATGGACAATTGGACAATATCAATGTCCTTACGCTTTAGCACTTCTTTTTCTACAACTTCAACATTCTTGAGCGTGTCTTCCATTAGCTCGCCTGTCGCCGGTGTATACGTTAAATACATCACTTTCTCTTCATCGCTGCCTAAGAAACTAAAACCTATTAATGGAGTGAGTGCTAAGCTTCCCGCTAACAGCACAATAGAGATAACGGAAGAGATGACTTTATGGTTCAGTGTCCATCCTAAGACACGCTTATACCAATTCGCCATTTTACCTGCCTCTTTATGCTGGCTTTCCGGCTTTTCTCCATAGATCTTTTTCCGGAATAGGAAGTGTGATAGAGCCGGCACGATTGTAATCGCAACAAGCAATGAAGCACCAAGTGCAAACGACATCGTCAAAGCAAATGGCATGAACAACTCACCAACCATACCACCTACAAAGATAAGCGGTGCAAATACCGCTACTGTAACAAGTGTTGATGACATGATCGGTTTAAACATTTCAATCGTCGCTTCGCGAATCAATGCACGTCCCGACAATTTTTCGGTTTTCAAATGAATTCGCCGGTATATATTTTCCACTACGACAATGGAGTCATCGATCACCCGGCCGATTGCGACTGTAATCGCACCTAACGTCATAATATTTAACGTAATGTCCAACCAGTGTAAAATCATAAGCGCCATGAAAATCGAAACCGGAATCGACACAATCGAGATAATGGTCGATTTAATATCACGTAAGAACAGCAAGATGATCAGTACTGCAATCAATCCGCCGAACAGCGCTTTTTCAACCATTGTGGAAACAGATGATTCAATCGGTTCGCCTTGGTCGAGTGATACGTCTACAATCAGGCCATCGATTGCTTTTTCTTCTTCCTTAATTAACTTCTTCACTTCATTGACAACATCGACCGTGTTCGCTCGTTGACCTTTGACAACTTGAATCGCAATTGCGTCTTCTCCATTTGTTCGGGAAACGGACTGCACTTTACCCACTTTTTCAATCGTAGCAATCTCTTCTAACTTCACGAACGGGGAAGGATTTGCTTCAGAAGGCGTTACGGGGATGAGCATGCCTTTCAACTCATCAACCGTCATGAACTTGCCATCTACAGCGACCGCTTGTTCACCTTCTTCAAATTCATATAAACCAAGAGAAACTTCCATATTGCTTGCTTGGATCATTTGTTTAACGGATTCTTCATCCAATCCAAGCTGAGCCATTTTCTCATCATCATATGTAAGCTCCACTTCTTCGATATGCTGCCCAGAAATCGTCGCGGATGCAACGCCATCGATTTTTTCGATTTTCGGAAGCAAGATATCTTCAACTGTTGAAGTCAATTCAACAATATCTTCTGATGTACTGCTGACACTTAATGCAACGACAGGCATCATATTCATGCTAATTGCCGTAATTACAGGTTCTTGAGCATCATCAGGCATTGTTACTGTTTCTAATGCGGATGATAATTCCCGCTTCGCTTCATCCATATCAATTCCATATTCGTACTCAACTTGAATACTGGACATATTGGAATATGAGTTTGAATATACAGACTTCACATGGTCTAAGTTTTCTACCGCTCTTTCCAAAGGTATCGAAACTTCTTCCATAACTTGCTCAGGAGTTGCTCCCGGATAAACATCCATCACCATTAAATACGGAATCGAAATATCCGGCAATGTCTCTGTTTTCATCTGCGTTGCAGAATAAACCCCAGAGACTGTAATAATAATCGTAAGCAACCAAACTGCTAATTTATTCTTAAGAACAAAATTGACTAAGCCTTTCAATATTACACTCCCCTATTTGACAGATTTGACTCAGTTATTTATCATAGTGACTAATCGGTCAATTGTCAAACGAAAGAGTATGGAAGCGAGGCAAAGAAATGACGAAAAAACAACTAATTATGGAGAAAGCCGTGGAGTTATTTGCAGAGCGTGGGTTTGAAGCGACTTCGGTTCAGCAAATAACAGACCATTGCGGTATTTCCAAAGGAGCGTTCTACCTTTCATTCAAATCAAAGGATGAATTGATAATCGCATTGATCGATCACTTTATGAGACAGTTTACCGCAGATATTGACTACGTGGTCAATCAGACGAAAAACGATGCGGAACTTTTATATAATTTTTATCACTATATTTATACTTCTTTCAGCAAACACTCTGACTTTGCAAAAATAATTGCGAAAGAAATGACACAGTCTTTCAATGAAGATCTTTTCTCCAAAATACATGTTTACAATAAAGCTGTTGAAAAAACGATTTTAACAATGATCGATCGGCTGTATGGGGAGCAGCAAAAAGAATTACGATATGACTTGGCTTTTTGCATAAAAGGGTTGATGAACACTTACTCAGAGTTGTTTTTGCTCTATAAATTGCCATTAGATATGGAATCATTAGTTCAGTCGCTCGTTGAAAAAACGAATCTTTTAGCTAAAAATATGACCATACCATTCATTACCGACGAGCTGATCCAACTCATCGATCAGCCCATGGAGGAACTCACTTTGGAGAATGTACTCCAAATTGTGAATAAAAACATTGAAGAAATGGATGATTCAATTGAAAAAGACTCATTGATCCTTCTCAAACAAGAACTATTGGAATCAACAATGCACCCGGCAATTATCAAAGGACTATTGGAAAATATTCAGCAGCACCCGCATTGTAAATGGGCTGCTTATGTTTTGAGAAAGCATTTTCATATGGAGTAATGATAGTGGAAACTGCATCATAGTTCGGGTGCAGTTTTTTTATTGAGTATCAATATAGTAAATCATAGGCATCCAAAATCAATTGAAACTCGCGTATAATGATCATACATTTTAAATGTTTGGGTTTATTACAAAAAACACTGTCAGAGGAGGTATTATACTGAAAAATATAGTCCGTTCTATTTTCATTGTTATTATTTTAGCTGGCTGTTAGCAAACATCCTCATTTCATACGAATGGCCAAACAGAAGGAATCGCTATTATAGATGACCAAAGCTATACAATGGCAATTGGGGATTATGAGTGGCGAGATCATGACTTGATTCTCAGAAGTCTCAGTGGTTTAGACATATATGAGCTATCAGAAGCATTCGATACATTACACGTCGATAAAGGCGCTACAGTGAACATTCAATTTGATCACTCCCCTTCTTCTATTAAGATTAAACAATGGAACGAGGATCATTCAAATAAAGCAGTTGAACTATATGGTGATGAATGGACTCTCCCTGTGGTAGAGGGGCATTATATATATGAGGTGATTGTGGAATGGAACAACGGAAAAGCGACTTACGCATTTGATGTCCATGTAAATTGAAATTAAAAAACAACAAACGCAACACATTTTGCTACGTTTGTTGTTGAAAGCCTCTATGTCACTCACCAATTACTCGATTCAACCCATGAATAACACCAGCGTGTACACCTTCATGCCAAATAACGAATTGTGCAACGGCATCAACCGAATCCATGGAAAAAATAGTACCTAACTTAACCGGTTCTGGCAGGACTTCGTTTAATTTTCCTTCCAAGGCCGTGGAAACACGGTTTGTCTGCTCCTGCAAAGCATCGAGGATTTCTTCATTTGTCGGTGGTTGGCTGTCCCAATTCGCAGGGCTCGTTCCGGTAGCAAAGAATCGCCCCCAGTCTTCGTGCTGCTTTTCATACGTAGGTAATACCAACCCAATAAAATGTTCCATCGTGACATAAATATGTCCTGCATTCCAACGGATCGTATTATTGAACCCTGTTGGCTGTTCATCCCAAGCAGTTTCCTTTGATGATGACAAGCGCCCGATCGTGTATCCTCTTGCAAATTTCAATTGTTCAATTGTTCCCATTTCATCCGCCTCCTTTTTCTATATCATACTAAAAGAAAATGAAAAAAGAAAAGCAGATGCCCACGTTGTTAGGCTCTGCAATTATTCTAGATCGATCGGTCTGTCATTTCTTTTCTGCTTGTTCCATTTTTCGTGTGTCGTCCTGTTGAACTCATGGCTATTGGATTTTTCGGGTACACCCATTTCTGTATGTTCTGTATGGAATTCATTTATAAGCGGCTTGTTTTCACTATAAGCGGATGGATGATCCATACCTGTTTTATCTTCTGCATTTTTACGGAATTCATTCGTCCAGTTCGAGTCGGCAGGGTCCGCCAGAGGCAATTCATGCGTAGGTCTGGCCCCTTTACCGGGATGCAAAATCTTCGGTTCCAAGTCCTTTTTATTCGGATATTTACCATCTACGATCGTCATATGGATTCCTCCTTTTTCTCCTCAAACACGGTAATCCGGTGCAAGGCGAGAAGTAGTCTTCTTCTTTTCCCTCATCTCACCACAATCAAACCTATTTTTCGAAATAATTTGCTTAGGAAACATCATTATGTTTTTGTCGTCAAACTAACTACAGTTTATTAGTTGCGGAGTGATTGCATGCAAAAATGGTTCGGATCTCTTTTCCCAATTGTTAGCATCTTTATTTTATTGTGGATTGAGCAAGGTATAGGTGTATCCTATGGAATTAAAACAGCAGCGAAAGTTTTATTATTCCTTATCATTCCATTAATGCTTTTCCGTTCAACAAAATTTCCTTTTCTGCGCTTTCGGAACGCGGACCGAAAGAGCATTCGACTAGCACTCGTTTTGGGCGGATTCGTTATGGGAGTCATTATCATCGCTTTTCTTTTATTGCAACAGCTCATTGATATAGCTGCGTTGCGTGATGATTTGTTGCAATCCGGCATTACACCTACTGTCTTTCCATTGATTGCACTATACATATTAATTGGAAACTCGATCATTGAGGAATTCTTTTTTCGCGGACTGTTGCCTACCCTTTTAGGTGAAACAAAAATGCGATTCATCCTGCCGCCTTTCTTTTTTGCCATTTACCATATCGCTATCTTCTTGCCCTGGTTTACATTGCCGATTTTACTATTGGCAGTCGGCGGACTTTGGGTTGGCGGTTTGATTTTTCAACTTGTAAATGAAAAAAGCCGAACCATCCTGCCATCTTGGACAATTCATATGTTTGCGGATGTAGGCATCCTTTTGATCGGGATATGGATTTACTATTTTTATTAAAAAAACTGCACAGTTACAATTAAACTGTGCAGTGTCTATTTTATTAGCCAGCAGGAACCGTTACCGTCACTTTAAATAAATCTCCATCTAATTCGATTTTCATCTGTCCGTTATGCATGTCGACGATTGATTGTGCGATCGCTAATCCTAACCCAGAACCGTCTGTATGACGTGCTGTATCTGCGCGTTTGAAACGCTCGAACAATTCATCGACATTTTCGCCTAATTCATACTTTGTTATGTTTTTTACAACAAACTCCGCATTATCTCCCATTTTGCGAAGCGTTATATACACACGTGTGCCGCTTAATGAATATTTAACCGCATTGACGATCAAATTATCCAATACACGCCACCAGCGTTGTCCATCGACGTATGCGATGAACGGTGTTTCCGGAAAAGTCGTTCGGAAATCAAGACCCGATTCGGCAATTTCTTCAGCATGTTCAGCAAGCGCCTGCTGCAATAGCTGTGTTAAATCGACACGTTGCTTATTCAGTTCCAAGTTGCCGCTTGCCATTTTTGACACTTCAAATAAATCCTCGATCAGCGTTTTAAGGCGTTGTGATTTTTTATCAAGTATGTCCACATATTTCGCCCGCTCTTCAGCATCAAGCGTTTCATCTTTCAATAGGTCGGTATACGTAATGATTGATGTCAATGGCGTACGTAAATCATGGCTTACATTTGTGATCAATTCGGTTTTCAATCGCTCGCTTTTCGCCTGCTCACTCATGGAAACTCGGACGCCTTCGCGAAGATTGTTCAAGTTTTTGGCATGTTGCGCGAGTGGCGAGCTACCCTCGACTTTAATGTCTTCATTCAACCGGCCAGCAGCCATTGCTTCCGTCGCTTTCAATATGCGATTCAAATACGCAGAGCGCTTAATGAAAATATAGAGCACTGGCAAAGCAAAGAAAACAACACAGAAGACATACACCACAACAAGAAACGGGTTCATTGCCGCGAAGACAAAACCTATTCCGGCAAGGAAAAATCCAATTAGCAATATGAAGGACTGGACGCCGATCGATCGATTCAAGAACATTTCTTGTAACGCTTTAAAAAATTGAGCAGTATAACTATTTTTCAAATCAGCTTCAAAAACACCTATTTGTTTCCAACGTTCAATTATATTTACAAGCTGAAATGCAAGAAAAGCTGTAACAATCACGCCTCCTACTATGAAGGATGTCAGCCATACGCCCCATCTACCTAAGCTTTGGTACATAAAAAAGTTATGCAAATTAGAATGGCTCTCGACATAGCCAAGCAAAATAAAGGATGTAGCGAACAATAAAGCAATCTTCGCATCTACTTTAACGCCTGAATACCAATTTGCAAACGCTGTTTCCGTCACCCATTCTTTTTGAAACTTAGCGACAGTAAGCAACGCACCTAGTGCCAAAAGGCCGATAAGATAAAAGGCAAACGTCATTGATTTTCCCCGATTGAAATCTTTATACTGTGAATACAGCTCTCCGCCTTTTCCAATAACAGTTTTCGGTATAATGACTTCACCTTCAAACAACTTTACTGGATTGGCCATATTTAATATATCTTCGTCTGTTACATAAACTTCCGAATCATCGTAAGAGATGGAAGACCAATCCCCTCTCACATGTCTATCAGGCAATGAATAAGCCTTTAAATATCCATTAGATGCATTGAACTCTTTTTTGTATATGGATGATGCATAAGTATCCCCGAAAGTATAGGTTTCACCAGTATCCACGTCTGTAAGTGTATAGGCGATCGGCAAAGAAAATGAATTCATTTTAATTTCATTCAAATATTGCTCTAAAACTCTTTCCTTAGCTTTACGAATTTTCGCCTCTACATGAGCATCACTTTCAAAATTCTTTTTGATGTCTTCCAATTTTTTATTGCGCTCTTCGACTAATGTCGTTAATAGATCTTCATTGCCATTATCTTTGGCATCTGCAATTCTCGATGCATATTGATCGTGAATATTAGAAAGCTGATCTGCCAATGTTCCATAGCGAGTTCGATGCTCTTCTATTTCACTGTCGGTCACAGTAATTTTTTTCATCGCCTCTTCTTTATCAATCGGATTTAGTATGGCAGGACCGATGTACTCGTAAAATTCTTCGATTCGCCAAGATATGTCATTGGAGCTTGCAAAGTCTTCGGTAATCAGTCCTATTCCTTGCCTCGCAAACGACAAACTTCCAATGAGCACAATCGTAACGAGCGCAGCCCAAACGAACAGCATAAATTTACTTTTCATCAGGCAGTGCCCCCTCTAATGATGCGTGTAAAATAGGCAATTGCCCGAGTTGAACGTTCCCATCCGTTACTGATCATTTCTACAATCGATGGCATGCAATAAATGATCGTAAGTATTGCAAGTACGATCGCCAAGATTGACCAAACGACCGTCCAATCATTTCTCGATTTTGTAGCCAATGCCCCACACCACCTTCAAATATCTTGGGTTTTTTGGATCTGCTTCAATTTTCTCGCGGATTTTTCGAATATGGACCGCAACAATATTTTCCGCATTATACGCTTCTTCATTCCATACACGCTCGTAAATTTCGTTGATGGAAAACACGCGGCCTGCATTCTTCATAAGTAGCTCTGTAATTTTATACTCGATCGGCGTCAGTTTCACAGGCTTCCCGTCAACAGACAGCTCTTTTGCATTTTCATCCAAGACGAGTCCATCAATCTCCACTTTCTTCTGCCCATCATACGTGCCTAACTGCACATACCTGCGAAGCTGCGATTTGACACGCGCCATCAATTCCAACGGATGAAATGGCTTCGTCACATAATCATCTGCACCGACCGACAAACCATGAATCTTATCCGAATCCTCCGCCTTCGCACTCAGCATAATGATCGGAATGTTTTGCGCCTCCCGAATTTTAAATGTCGCCGCAATCCCGTCCATATTGGGCATCATAATATCAAGAATTAGCAAATGCACTTCATTATTTTGCAATAAATCAAGCGCCTCCCGCCCATCAGCCGCCTTTAGCACATCATAACCTTCATTTTTCAAGTAAATTTCTATCCCATCGCGGATCTCCTTATCATCATCCGCCACAACGACAGTGAATCTCGCCATCATCCGCACCTCGCTTTTCTCTTATGATACCAATTGTATTGCTTAAATCTTAACATTCCCGCAGGTTAATTATGAAGAAATTCTTAAGATGGTAAGATAGGAACCTAAAGATACGCTACGAACGAATACTAAACAAGATAGGTTGGCAAACTGCGGTGGTGGATTGGTGGAAAATATACTTGAAACGGTGGTAAGTCCTTCTGAATCTGTGGTAAAGGGCCGAGTATCGGTGAGAAACTTTTTTACTTGCCGGTTTCTATCTCCCTTAACAAACATAACTTTTCCACTTATGAGTATTGGGGTTCATTCCCCCGAGAATATTATCAAAAAAACGATTGAAGTGCTGCCACCGTATCAACTAGGGATGCGTCCAGATGGTGGGCGATCACATAAACAGCTGCAAGCAATATTGATTGGTAAGGAAGACAATCGTATTTCCGCATAATCCGCAGCCTACAAGCACATCCTTTTATTCATCGGGAGGTGATTAGGTATGTCGAAAGAAAAGAAAATTAAAAAAGGGAACACATTGGATCGTGAAGAATTCGGATACGGGTTTGACATGAGTCCTGACGATATGGATGTCATCGGTAAAAATGACAATGCTAAAAATAGAAACAACAAGAAAAAGAACGATGAAGAGCAACGTCCTCCTACAAACGGATAAACATTGTTGACTTTTTCGAATAAAATAACTATAATCATTTCAATTACATCTTACTAAAGGCAATGAAAGGGAAAAGTAAAAAGAGGATGTCGCATAGAGAGCTTCTGACGGTGGAAATGAAGTGGACAAATCTTTTGAACATGATCCTTGAGCCTCGCACTGAACGCTTTCCGGCTAGTAGGATGCGACGAGGGTTGGCGCTTGTTATCCACGTCAAAGTATACTGCTTTTTTGGCGTGTACTTTTGAGGCATTCGGCGTAAGTCGGCTGTGAAGTAAGGTGGTATCACGGATTCAAACCCCGTCCTTATCGTTTTTTCGATAAGGATGGGGTTTTTTGATTTCCTGAAAGGAGGAAGAATGGATGAGCGTTTTTATAGGAGGAGCTTGGCCATATGCGAATGGATCTTTGCATTTGGGACATATTGCGGCGTTATTGCCGGGGGATATTTTGGCGAGGTATTATCGACTGAAAGGTGAAAATGTGCTATATGCTTCAGGAAGCGATTGCAATGGCACGCCAATTTCGATACGCGCGAATTTAGAGGGCGTACCTGTTAAAGAAATCGCCGATCGATACCATACTGAGTTTATCGTTTGTTTTTCTCGGTTGGGATTTTCGTATGATATTTACACACGAACTGACGGCACGTTTCACCATCAAGTCGTGCGGGAAGTATTTTTGACTTTATTGGATAACGGTTTTATTTTCAAAAAAGAAGTGGAACAGACGTATTGTGAGTTTGACGAGCGGTTTCTTCCTGATCGTTTCGTCGAAGGCATTTGTCCGTATTGCGGAAGCCGGGCACGGGGCGATCAATGCGACAATTGCGGCTCGATTTTAGATCCGCTTGATTTGACGGATCGCACTTGCAAGCTGTGCGGCAATGAACCTACCGTAC
Organism: Sporosarcina contaminans; assembly: GCF_042679045.1. Classification (NCBI taxonomy): domain Bacteria; kingdom Bacillati; phylum Bacillota; class Bacilli; order Caryophanales; family Caryophanaceae; genus Sporosarcina; species Sporosarcina contaminans. The sequence continues at coordinate 68,901 of NZ_JBHTLT010000027.1, forward strand.
GAAAGACTGAGCATTTTTATTTTAAATTAAGTGCGTTTCAAGATGAGCTTGAGCAATATGTTGCAAATGCGAAAGCTGAGGGGAGATGGCGTGAAAACGCGATTCACCAATCTGAACGTTATTTACGGGAAGGTCTTCATGACCGGGCAGCCTCAAGGGATTTGGCGAACGGCGTCGGCATCCCGATTATCGGCTATGAGGACAAAAAAATCTATGTGTGGATCGAAGCGGTAACAGGGTACTATTCAGCAAGTCGGGAATGGGCTGCGCTAAATCGTACCGATGATGCGGAATTTTGGAATGAGGACACCATTTCTTACTATGTGCATGGCAAGGACAATATTCCTTTCCATACGATCATTTGGCCAGCCATTCTTTCAGGGATCGGCAAAAGTGCTGCATTGCCGACACATATCGTTTCAAATGAATATTTGACATTAGAAAAAAGGAAGCTATCGACGAGTCAAAACTGGGCAGTATGGGTGCCCGATCTATTGGACCGCTATCATCCGGATTCATTGCGTTACTTCCTGACGGCAAATGCTCCAGAAAACAGGGATGCTGATTTTTCATGGCGGGAGTTCATTTACAGCCATAACTCGGAGTTATTGGGGGCGTACGGAAATTTCGTCAACCGGACATTAAAATTCATCGAAAAATCGTACGGAGGAAGTGTACCAATTGCAGAAATCGATGCCGATATAAAGAAGAACATCGTGGAGCTATATGCAATTGTCGGCGACAAGATTGAAAACGGCCATTTCAAGGAAGCAATCGAGTCGGTTTTTACATTTATTCGCCATGCGAATAAATTTTTCGACGACCAAAAACCGTGGCTTCAAGTAAATGAGGACACGGCGGCATGTGACCGGACGATGGCGACTTGCACTTATGCCATCGCTAACCTATCGCAGCTGCTCTCCCCATTCCTTCCTTTTTCAAGTGAGGAAGTGCAGTCGATGCTGAAACTGCGCAATCCTGAATGGAAGGAAACCGAAATCAGGAATTTGACATTGGAACAAGTGAAGCCGCTATTTGAACGCATCGACAAAGGGCAAATCGAGGTGGAATTGGAGCGGCTCGAAAAACAATCATTAACTAAAGAGAAGTAAAGTGAAGCCTTAGGCGTCCGTTCAATTTTACTCTTTCGGTCGCCTCGGTTTTTTCACTATATTTTCTTGTATACATGATGGAACTTAAGGGGTCCCACTGTTCCCACGTATGCATTTGTTCATCACTTATTTTTCACATCAACCAATTCAAAACGCTCACAAACAAGCAGCATGTCCTTTGTAAATTCGCGTCCAATTGCTTGTAATTCTTCTTTAAAGAACTCTTCATGAACGTCCCACCAATATTGATAGCTTCTGTCCCCTTCACCTTCCGCAATAGCAAACTCTTCCGGAACTTCATTCATCGGTGACAGTGTAACCTCCACTGTTTTAATGATTGCAACAGGTTGATCCTCACTGTTTAGAATAATGCTGTAATCTCCTATTTGAGGGATCGGTTCATTTTCCAGTTCGTAAAATACATGTCCGGAACAAGTTGCCGTTTTAATGCCATCTACTACTAATTTGGCAAGATAGTTAGGATTCCCCCCAAATTGCCAGGCAGCAACAGACTCAGGTTGTTCCTTGTTTTTCCAGTACTCATTCCAGTATGTCTGTGCAGCTTGATTCATCATTTTCCCCCCATTAAAGCATTCATTTTTTAGTACCAATGCGTTAAATAAACAACGAAGAACAATGCATCTGAACGTATCCTTCATGCCTACAATCGCCAGAATAACCGGTAATGTTAAAACGATTCCAAATGCAATCTTATAAAAAGCTCACTTGCTAATTATCAACTTCCTCGTCTTTACCTTTTTCTTTATGCTTCTTACTTAACGTTTTTATAGATTCTGGTATTCCGACAAAGATGATGATACCACCTATTACCGTTAAAAAGGTATGTAAACTAATTCTTTTTATTTCAAGACTAGTAAAATAACAAGAAAGAAGATTCTCCAATAAAAAAGAAATGTATTGTATTCTTCAAGAAAAACACTCCTGCTTTGTCGCCGATGGTCTGATTCAGGCAAAGAGATCTCCAACCACTTACCTTTTAGTGGATTATGGCACTTAAATCTCCCAATTGAGCTCTTCAATATTTGATCATTCCAATTCTCTAACACACAAACCTGTAATGCACTGTGACACTACGTCAGGTCTGTCCAAATAAATTAAATGACCTGATCGCTCGGCAAAAATCAGTTTGCTTTTCGTAGATAAATTTGCCTGGTCAGTAATAAGTTCTCGCCATTTCTCTTCAAACACTCGCATTTCCCATTCAGGAATCCCTTCCTCCACGCCATGCTTTATGCAATATTCTTTATCCCTCCCGACTACGATAAGTGGAACATCAGGAAATTCACCTATACTCTTTACAATTTCAGCATCTGTTTTCCAGTTTTCCAACTCAGAACGCATTGCTTTGTACAATGTAGGATTTACTTGGAATTCCAATAGTCTTTCTTGTATTGCGAGTGGGAATTGCTTTTGTTTCTCAGTTAGCGAAGGGCTAATTACTTTGCACAGTTCCTCCCTATTCATTGAAGAGTAAAGGCTGCATTTTTCTATCCACGCTTCGTCTGAAGAATCCTCATCTAATATAGGTAAATGTAATGTATCAAGAATGCTAAAATCAACAGAAGTGGAATCGACAAACACACCCCCTCTTATATGATTTGGAAATAATTTAATAAAATGTTGTGCACATAACCCGCCATAGGAATGCCCGACCAAAATGATCGGCTCATGGATCGTTAATTGAAGAAGCAATTGCATTAATTCGTCAGCGACTGCTCGGGTCGTTCTACTCTCTTCCCCAATTTCGCTCATGCCAAGACCTGGCCTATGAAACATAATGACTTTATTTGTTTTACTCAATTCCTCGGTGACTTCATGCCACTCATCAAAGGAACACCCCATCCCAGTCAATAGAACGATTGGTATTCCATGACTTCCTTTTTGTACAACCTCTACTTTTCTGCTATTTATAACTATATTTTGGTTGATTCTACTCACCCTTTTTAAAGTCAGGTACCATTTAATAAAGGTTAACAGCCATCACTTTCCACTTCGCTTTTCATTTACAATAAAACCAAGTTCTTGAAGCTTCTCTGCAATTTCCGGATCGATCTCATTTTCTTCCTTCATGATCAAATCATCCGTTTCAATTGCTTTGAACGTATTGTGAATGGATTTCAACTGATTCATTTGCTCAACTGTCGGCGGATTGTTCGCCATTTCGTTCAGCAGGGCGATTACGCCTTCTAAAGAAACATTCATCTCTTGATTCAATTCAGCAACGATTTCCAACAACCCTTGAGCATGCCTTACATCCGAGAGGATTGGTTCGATGATTGCCATTCTCTCCTGAGGGTCTTGAAGTGCAGGCTCATCTGCGTCCAAAATGAATAGCGATTTCTTAGTAAATGCTGTTGCCATTAATTCATATGCCTCTTCAAAAAATGCATACGATGTAGTTTGATTAAAGTGATCATTCACGTTCTCTTTTTTATAAACAGTCTCTTTCCGATATCCTTTTTCATTTTTATCGTATGTGAATTGTTGAACAATTTTATCGGCATGCTGTGTTTTAAGCATAACGATTCCCGGTTTGCCATCGAAGGTTGTTGTGCCAAAGTCGATTGAGCCTAACTGGACATAATCATCAAAAAGCGGATACGTTTCCTCCCCATCTTTTACTACTAACAGCCAATTCTGACCATCGTCCCAAGCAAATTGGCCATTGTCCATTTTCCCTGCGTTTACATAGAGTTCAATTTCTTCCTCTTCTCCATCCCCATCAATGTCTAATGTTATTTTCTTATAAAGCGTTTGCGGATATTGTTCAATGTCTTTTGCTGTGATCATTGAATTATCATCACTAATTTGTTGATTCGTCGCTATTTCGTGCGATGCCCTTTCCTCTTCAATCGTTTTTAAAAGAGAATCTCTTTCTATTGTAATTTGATCGATTTGCTTTTTTAGTTCATGAATATCTTCGGTTTGATCAGAACAACCGACAAGTATACCTAATAGACATGCAACCCCGATTAAAAAAACTCTCATTTCTCTATCTCCCTTTAATAGACTTTCTGCCCTTTTGTTCATTAATCATTCAAGTTGATTTTAATAAGAACACACCTTATCCGGCATAATAATATAAAAAAGCGATACCAAACGACACATCATTTTAATATCGCAAACGTCTTACAACCTTATACCGAAACTAAATTTTCTCTATTGGTTTGCGTAAAATTTTTTCCATTGCTTTTCCTTTTGCCAATTCATCGATCAGCTTGTCCATATAACGAATCTCCCTCATCGTTGGTTCTTCGATCTCTTCTACACGGACACCGCAAACTACCCCTTTTATCAAATCCCGTGAAGGATTCATTTGGGGAGCTTCTGCAAAAAACGTTTCAAAATCCGTTCCGTTTTCCAATATCTCTTTTAACTCTTCTTGGCTGTAGCCTGTCAACCAACCGACAATTTCATCGACTTCCGATTTTGTACGTCCTTTCTTCTCTGCTTTCGTAACGTAATGTGGATAAACACTCGCAAAGCTTGTTGTGTAAATTCTATGTTTGGACATCATACATTCTCCTTCACATTCGGTTAGATGGAATAGTTGTAGTAAACTTTATTTTATTATAACGCTAATGAAAGTTTTTTGATCTCAAAGCTTCAATTGATCCTATTTAAAAAATACAGTTCCATTCTTTTCTGCCAAGATCATTAAAAACATTGGTCTCCGGTTTTCATCTTCCAATTCGGGATTCCCTTTTAACATTTCATTTGAAGGAAATGATTCCTTGACTGCTCTGACCATAAATCCTGCATCAATCAAATCGTTTATATAGGTTGCAAACGTCCGATGGTATTTTGTAACATCCTCATTTAAAAACAATGTTTCACGTATACCTTCTATTTGATAGTTATCAACTGGCCAATGCAGGCGGTTCCCTTGCTCATCATAATGCCAATCCTGCTCTTTTCTAGAAGTGAAAATGGGGTGTTCCACAGAAAAAACAAAACTGCCGCCAGGCTTTAGATAATCATAAACCTTTTTACAAATTGCTTGAAACGACTCCACATAGTGAAATGCAAGCGAGCTGATCACCACGTCAAATTGGGAATCTTGAAAATCGATATCCTCAATTGATGATTGAATGTAAGAAATTAATAAATCATTTGTCATTTTAATCGCTCTTTGAATCATTTTTTCTGAGATATCTACACCTACCACAAAGTTTGCTTGCTGCTCACGGGCATATCGACAATGCCATCCAAAACCACAACCTAAGTCGAGTACGGTCTTATTTTTTAAATCTGGTATTAGCTCTTTTAACATATGCCATTCCCCTGCACCCTCAAGTCCTTTAACGGAACGAGCCATTTGTTCATAGGCTAAAAAGAAATTTGGATCATCGTATTTATTTTGTTTCATTATCAACCATCTCCCGTTTGGTGATCAGTTAGGTTTTACGATTGCCTAACGGAAATGTGATGTATGCTAAAACAATTCATTTAGCGATTTATCCCTGCTGTTGAACGTTATCAAAGAAAAAACTTTTATAATACTCAAGGGAAGGAACGACAATGCCTTCATTAAACATCTTTTCGAGCTCCAATATAGTAACCCATTTAGCATCGATTACCTCTTCGGGCTGAAGCGCGGTGTCTTCGATGGAAAAATCATGGGTAAATAACCAAACGTCACGAAAATTGTGATGACGTCTTTCGCTTTTCACCAATTTTCCGTTAGCACTCGATAGATCGATCCCGATTTCTTCTTTTACTTCCCTCAAGGCAGCTTCTAAACTGTTTTCACCCGCTAAAGCCGACCCACCGGGGCATTCCCACATGTTTGGAAAGCGCTTATCAGGATGCCGTTTAGCCAACAGTATTTCTTGGTTACTATTAATGATCCAAATGGAGACGACTAAATGATAATCTCCTTTTGTAAGCGGTTTTCCTCGTTCATGTACCCTACCAGTTTTCATTCTGTTTTTATCATATACATCCCAAAGCTCCATCAAATCCCCCACCTTCCACTATGATTCTTCGCTCTCAAACCAATTCAACGCCCGCTGTTCCAATTCCTTTACAAATGGATTTTTTGCTTTGCTGTAAAAAGCTGTATCATCGTGCTGTAGAGCCAACTTTTCTTTCAAACTTGCATACCGTTCAACTTCTTCGGAATGAGTTCTCAAATATTCTCGCAGTATTAAGTGTCTGTCTATGTGCGGATTGCCCTGCTCATAAACATGAATATGATGGGTTCTATTCTCCCCTCCCTTTCGAAATAATCGCCTACCTTCAATTCCCCATTCACCCGCAACATCATATCCTAACAAATGCATTTGCTCATTAAACGCATCGATTTTCTTAATGTCTTTTACGATACACATCATATCTACAACAGGCTTTGCCTTCATGCCTGGAACAGAAGTACTCCCAAAATGTTCAAACTTGATGATTTCCTCTCCGAATAGATCTTTCAAAAATCGAGCTTCATCGTTGAACATTTGAATCCAATTTTTATCGTACTCAGACAGCCGCACTTTCAAATAAACCCCTCCTTATCAAAATACTAACATTTAGACTATATAAAGCCGATGCATGTTTCTTCCTATTAGAGCTTATCCGGCAAAACCCTCGTTCGTTTCCTTTGCATATCCAAAAAACGACATTTCGCCGTTTTCGTTTTCCACAATGCTGTAAGGATGAATTTGGTCAAAATATCTTCGAACAAATTTCCCCTCACCCACATGGTAGATCTCAATATGCAGATTGCCGGAAAATCTTGTAAAATATAATTTTCCATCTATGAATTGTACTTCAATTTTATCTTTCAAGTATGTTCCGCAATACTTTCTAAGCTGACTTTCATTCAATGGAACCTCTCGACGTTTAGCCGGGACAGCTACGTCAACATGATGGAGAATATCCGAAATTGCATTTCCTAATCGATACTGATTAATCGCTTCATTATTAGAGAGAATGATAATGCAAAGATCTTCATCGAAAAAATTTTGCATATATGTACTAATTCCAAGATGGTCCCCTCCATGGGAAAACTTATCTGTTCCATAAATATGCTGATGCTCGAGTCCATAGCAATAATTATTTTGATTTACATTAAAAAACCTCGTATACGCTTTATAGGACAATAGTTTTCGATCCCGCAAACAGATATACCATTTGTACAAATCCTTGCAGTTTGAAATGATAGCGCCTGCCCCGATGCTAAATTTCTCATTAAAATATGGACTTTTAATTGTTCCATCAAAATCTTTCACGTAATTACATGATCTGTTTTGAATCGGTTTACAACCATCATCCACTTCGCTGTTCATCATCTGTAAAGGAAGAAAAATATGGTTTCGGAGGAAAGCCTCGTATGTTTCTCCTGAAACATTTTCAATGATCCATGCGAGCAAATTATAGTTCGAGTTATTGTAATCAAATTCCGTTCCAGCTATCTTTGTCGGCTTTTTATTAATATACTTTTTGAATAAAGCATTTCGAGAATACTCCATTCGGTTATAGCAAGCAAAAAAATCATCTTCAAATCGGCTGGTAGGTATACGTTTGCAGGTTGATCGATATCTATCATTTTCTTATCACAGAGGAGCATTATTGCAAAGGCGGTAAACTGTTTTGACAGAGATGCTATGGAAAAGCGGGAGTTTAGATCATTTTTTATTCCAAACTCGATACTTGCGTAACCATATGCTTTTTCAAAAAGCACCTCCCCTTTCTGAATTACTTGGATAACTCCGTAAAAATCCCATAGCTTTAGATATTCGTTTATATACGTTTGTAGTTTCGATTGTATTGCTTGCATTGGCCCACTCCACACATAATTTATATTTCATTCAGAATGTACCGACAATGATGTATACTATAGTAAACTAAAAAGAAAAGGTGGTCTACATCTACCTTTACTTCCAATCCAACCATAGGATTAAAAAACTTGGAAGGATGAATTTAATATTGAAACCGTTACGATTTGAAATAATTATATGAGTAGTAAAAAGGGAGGATATCATTGTCACAAGGACTTATACATCAAATTGAAATATATGTTTCTGATTTGAAGAGTTCAGTTGACTTTTGGTGTTGGCTATTAGAAGAATTAGGATATGAGCCGTTTCAAGAGTGGGAAAGTGGACAAAGTTGGAAAATGGGAGAAACATATATTGTATTTGTTCAAGCAGACGAAAAATTTATGGACATACCTTATCATAGATGTCGGGTAGGTCTAAATCATTTGGCATTTCACGCAAGTTCCCGTCAACAGGTTGACGAAATGACAGGAAAGTTAAAAGAAAAGGGTGTGAAAATCCTCTATACTGACAAACATCCCTTTGCAGGAGGGGATGGGCATTACGCTGTTTATTTTGAAGACCCAGATAGAATTAAAGTAGAATTGGTAGCATTTTGACCTCTACAATTGGAGGTCTTTTATTATGCACTTCTTAACATCTCAAATGTCCCGCCATTCGCACAATATAGCATCTGTTCATCGTTGACGGCTTCTTAATACAAGATATCTCGATACCTTTAATAAGGCATTAGCGTTATTTTCAAGCATTAAAATTCCACATAAAATGGTTGTTTACTATGATCGAGACAGTACTCTATTCTTTGTCTGAAATTGCCGATAGTTACCATTTCCAATGCTATCTCAATTGGAAAGAATCCTACTTCTAAACTCTCTGCCGAAGTTGTTAATTTGCCCCCAATCGGCTTTGCTAAAAATAGCGTATTACAAATTGATTGATTCACGTTTTGAAATATCCCGCAGAAGTTAAGAACTTCAATTTCAATACCTGACTCCTCTTTCGTTTCCCTAATTGCTGCCTCTTTCAAAGACTAGCCTTCCTCAACGATTCCACCCGGCATTTCCCAACCTCTCATCGGCCCTTTAATTAATAGAATTTCATTTTGATCATTGAGTACAATTGTCGCAGCCGATACAAAATGTTTAGGTGGTGTGTAAACATGCGTTGTATTTTGTTCCAAAACATCGCCCCCTCTATTAGTTGCTTAACAATTATGCGAACTGCGTAGTAAAAAAATTGTTGGAATCTATATGCCTCAATCTTTGCCTATCCCTTTATCGGTAAAAATTTTGCAATGTTAGGTAGCTGAATGTCTTGTTGAATGGCGCCATATTTCGGTAAACACGATTCTATCCTAATTACCTACCGTTTTTGATTAAACTAAATAGTCAATCGGTTGAACTTCATCACATAATTCACTTTTTATAGGTTTCATTGCTTTTTTTTTAGGCATCGTATAACAAAAGGGACTAACAGCCTTGTTAATCCCTTTTGAAGTCATGTTTTATTATATGATGCTCTCAATTTCTTTCAAAAGTTCAAAGGCACCGTCGGATTTATTTGAACAAACTACGATTGTCGCTTTCTCAACAGGGTAGTATACCGCCCGGAAATTCGCGCCTGGATCGTATCCCATTTGGATATACTTAACTACCTTTTGATCGTCGTTTAATAACATATAGCCACTGTAGCCATAATAAATATTTTGTTCTTCATTTACTATTTCACGCGGTTCCAACAACATTTTGGTCATCTCTTCGGACAGCAGTCGGTGATCCATTAATGCCTGCCAAAAATTCACGATGTCCTTAGCAGTAACGTACGCCCCGCCATCAGGGCCCCCCTTTGCTGGCAGTGAGTACACATTTGTTTTCCATGTACCATCTGGTTCTTCAATATAACCAAGAGCCGTTTGTTCCGGCAAACGGTCCATTTCAAAGTATCCAGACCTCTCCATGCCTGCTTTACGAAAGATTCGTTTCTCGACAAATTCAGTGAAACTACATTCCGCTACATTCTCTACAATGAGACCTAACAATATATAGCCAGAATTATTGTATTGGAACGAACTGCCAATAGCTGCTTGCATTTTTTCGTTTTGAAATAAAGGCAAGAAATCCTTTGGAGACCTAATATTGTACATTGGGTACGATTTCCACAATGACTCAAAATCATCTATTACTTCTTCGTTAAAATAGTCTGGGACTCCGGACGTATGTGTTAGTAAATGATGGATCGTAATGTCCTCATGAAAGTATGGGAACTGTACATCAACACAGTCCTTTAATTTCGAGTCAAACGATAGTTTCCCTTCTTCAACTAATATGCAAATAGCAATTGCTGTGAAGATTTTGCATCCCGAAGCGATCGAAAATCTCGTATCCAACTCATTTAAAATCTTTTCTGAACGGTTTGAGAAACCGCAGCTACCCTTTAACAGTTCATCGCCTTTTTTAGCATAAAAAGCGCCAGAAAAGAAAAGTTCTTTCTGTTTTTCTTCTAAAAGATTTTCCTTATGTTCTTTCATCATTTTAACTCCTCCTGAATTCCGTCTATTCTTCGTTTTTAAAGGAATTCAGCTATCTTTTTCATACCATGTAGCGGATCATTTACTGTTCCTCCCTATCTACAAGATAATAGTTAAATTTTATAGGTTTATTTATTCAAATGCAATTCAAATCGTAATTTTCAGTAAAGATTGTTAGAAAAATATAGCTCTTTATCAAAATAAAAGGGAGTACACGACTAAAGTTGCTATTAATATAAGAACAATTACTACTGTTCCCTTCCAACCTAAACCACCTACTAAATCGGACAGATTGCTACCGTGAATACTGCTTAAAGGGCTCCTTAATTCTCTTTGTCTCAGTTTCTCTCTCCTTTGTTCCGGCGTTTCGTTGTCTCTACTCAATTTGCTCCCTCTTATTAGTATGTCCGAGTATAAATATCTAAATATTATGTCAATTCATTATAGCATTTTACGGTATATTAGTAAAAAGCATTCAATAAGATACTGTTTTATAAGAACGCAGTTAGTTAGTTCAATGTTTATGCAGTAAGCTCTATTTTGTTATTTGAAAAACTGTATAAACATCTATACAGTTTTTTAATCATCTGCTATGAAATTATCTACTATCTTCTTAGTAAGTGGCATGAACGTATTAAGTAGTAGCCCTCCTAAACAAACGGATAATAATGTTCCAATGCCAATCGGGCCATTGAATAGTACAGCTAATGCTAAAAATACGACGTATATGAGCGTTCTTGAAAAAAACAGTGTTTTCTTAGTTAATTTTTGGATGATTAATGTTAACCGGTCAATTGGAATGGGTGCAAAATTCGTTTGCAAATAGGTTGCAGTTCCTATCCCAATAATGATTAGGCCGGTTCCGAAACAAGCAGCCTTGCTGTACCAAAGTTCAGGTGCAGACCAATTATTCAATAAAAATAGATAGGCATCTATACCAATCCCCGTAATAAATGCAGTTGCCAATCCTAAAATTTCTAATCTCTGCTTTTGTAAAATGGAATTACAGCAGATCAATAGTAATGCGATGATTATTTCCCAACTACCTACAGTTAAGCCAATATTGATGGACAATCCTACTAAAAGTGCATCAAAAGGCGACGTTCCAATGTCTGAATGTATTGTAAGAGAAACACCAAGGGATAATAGTATAATGCCCAATACATAGAATGCTAACTTTACTTTATTTCGCTTCTTCATCATTACTTAATAGATCCTTCGACATTAAAACGTGCGGGATTCCGTCTTCCATAAATATTTCTGAAGCAGTTTCATAACCAAGTTTTTGATAAAACCCTTCTGCCTGTGTTTGTCCGTGTAATATAACCCGAAGCATTCCCTTTTCTTTCGCTATTTCTTCCAATGCAGTGATCATTACTTTCCCGATGCCAAATTTACGATAAGGTTTTAAGATACAAATCCTCTCTAATTTGCCATAGCCTTCGAGAATTTTTATCCTTCCCGTCCCTACCGGCTCGTCATTAAAATAGGCCAATAAGTGATCACAGCGGTTTGATAGTACGTCAAATTCATCAAACTCATCTTCAAGAGGTACACCTTGCTCTTTAACAAACACTTCTTTTCTAATATGAAATGCTTTTTGCAAATCATGATCTGTTATTATTTTTTCCACTTTCATATATCTTCGTCCTTTCTTCATTCCAAATAATGTTGTAAATACAACTAAAATAAGCTACATTAAATGTATAACGGTTTTATTGCAATTGCAACAATAAATTAAGGAGGTTGCTATGAAGGAAATACTTCGTGAAATTGGGATGATTGCAAGAGCGCTAGATTCTATAAGCAATATAGAATTTAAGGATTATGATCTTACAAAAGGTCAGTATTTGTATCTTGTACGCATATGTGAAAACCCAGGAATCATTCAGGAAAAGGTAGCTGAAATGATAAAAGTGGACCGGACGACAGCTGCACGAGCTATCAAAAAACTTGAAATGAAAGGTTTTATTGAAAAGAAGGATGATGAGCATAATAAAAAAATAAAAAAGCTTTTCCCGACAGAAAAAGGAAAAAACGTATTTCCTATTATTAAAAGGGAAAATGATCATTCAAATAACGTTGCGTTATCCGGCTTTTCCGAGGAAGAAATGGAGACGATCTTTCATCTGTTGCAAAGAGTTAGAAAGAATGTAGAAGTTGATTGGGAGTTTGTGAAGAAAGGTAACAAAAGAGAGTATTAGAGGGGGCAAACCAATGACAATCAACATAACGAGATGCAAATTAGAAGATTTGCAAGCACTTCAAACAATTAGTATTGAAACCTTCAATGAAACATTCAAAGATCAAAATTCAGCTGAAAATATGAAGGCTTATTTGGAAAAAGCGTTTACCCTACAGAAGCTTTCAGAAGAATTATCCAACACCTTTTCAAAGTTCTTTTTCCTCTATTTCAATGATAAGCTCGCGGGATATTTAAAAGTGAATACAGATGACGCTCAATCTGAGAAAATGGGTGCTGAAGCACTTGAAGTGGAAAGAATTTACGTGAGGAAAGAATTTCATAGGCTTGGGCTTGGCACGGTATTAATAAACAAGGCAGTTGAAATCGCAAAAGCAAAGCGAAAAAATCAGATTTGGCTCGGTGTTTGGGAAAAGAATGAGAAAGCCATTCGTTTTTATAGGAAAATTGGGTTCGTCCAGACTGGTTCTCATTCTTTTTATATGGGCGATGAGGAGCAAATTGATTTAATTATGGTTAAAACATTGTCATAAAAGGAGGATTTCTATGTATATCCCGAACTATTTCCGAGTGACAGATGTAGAGGAAATTATTGATTTTATTCAAAAGAACTCTTTTGGTACGCTTGTGACGACAAAAAAGGGGAAGCCAATCGCCACTCATCTACCTTTGGCGTTTACGAAAAAAGACAAAGACTATTACATTACCGGCCATATGGCATACGGAAATCCGCAATGGAGAACGTTTGAAACTTGTGGAGATGCACTCGTTATGTTTCAAGGGGCAAATGCTTATATCTCCTCCTCGTGGTACTCACATGAAAATGTTCCGACGTGGAATTATGAAGCGGTCCATATATACGGGGAGGCAACCATCTTAGAGAAAGATGAATTAATAGAGGACTTAACGAAACTATTGGAAAAATACGAGAAGCATCGTGAAAATCCGATATTATGGGATACGCTTTCCCCTGAGCTGTTGGAAAAGGAACTTCAAGGAATTATTGGTTTCAAAATTAAAATTAGAGATATTCAAGCTGCCTATAAATTAAGCCAGAACCGAAATGAAACGGATACCCGCAATATTATTAATGGATTGCGAAATGAAGGCAATCCAAGTTCGAAGCAAATAGCAGAATCAATGGTCAAGAGATTAAAAGATTAAAAGATGAGACGTTCATTTTTTTACTTATCCGTCCTTTTCTTTCTAACTATACGGATGATAAAAATCAACAGAATAGCGAAAAAAACAACAAACCGAAAGTACTAGCTACATCACCATAATTGACGGTTGAACCTGAACTAACAAGAGGTTGTGCAGTTTCTATGTATGTAAAATTAAGCATGTAATCTCTCCAATAGCATATTTCTTCCGGCGCTTGTTTTTTCTACATGAATTCATATCTTCCGCATTTCAAGCGCCTGCTTTTCTTATTTAAGGTTTTAATTCAACCTTATTCCAATAATGATTTGCTAAAAACTCGTTTAAAATGACTCTATGGCTTTTTACGATAGTTTCCGGCAGCTCGTCGGGGTAAAAGAATTCGAAGTTAAGCGATTCTGTTTTATCGATTATTAGCTCCCCTCGAAACCCTTCTGTAAAATAAGCAACCGTTACGACATAAAATTCATCGCCATTTTCTGCTTTAATGTAATGTTCCGGACCTGAATAGACATTAATTAATTTCAATTCATCAACCTGCAATCCCGTCTCCTCAAGAATCTCCCGCCTTGCTACGTCTTCAGTAGACTCCCCTAACTCCATGAGTCCGCCAGTGATTCCCCAAGCACCATGCGGAAACTTTCGTTGCTGCAATAACAGCCGACCTTTTTCATCGACAATAATTGTAACTGCTCCTACAAATATTAACGGCCTATGACCGACAACTGCTCTTAAATCCTCTATGTAACCCATATTCCCTCCCTATTTTTGCTTATTTCATTCTGAACATTCTAACACGGTTTAAAGTTATCAACAAGTTATGAAAGGAAAGGTTCGTTTCACATCTACCTAATTAGTTGGAGACAAATAGATGAATTCCCCTTATGCTAAAAACAAATGTCGGGAGGAAAAGCTGTGGAAGCATTACTTCATGGAATCGTGCTCGCTTTTGGGTTGATTTTACCTTTAGGCGTGCAAAATGTTTTTATTTTTAATCAAGGGGCGACGCATAAAAAATTCTCTTATGCTTTGCCCGCTGTCATAACGGCGGGGATTTGCGACACAATTCTCATTTCGTTAGCGGTTGGAGGAGTATCACTCATCATTTTAACTTTTGAGTGGCTACAGACTTTGCTATTTGTAGTAGGTTTTCTATTTTTATTTTATATGGGATGGCTTATATGGAGAGACGCAACTGAAGCAAAGATTCATCAGAAATCCAACCCCTTCTCACCAAAAAGACAGATTGCATTTGCCGCCTCCGTCTCCTTGTTAAATCCTCATGCCATTTTGGACACGATCGGCGTCATTGGCACGAACTCATTAGTCTATACAGGTCATGAGAGAGGGATTTTTACATTTTCTTGCATCGGGGTTTCTTGGATATGGTTCTTTGCTCTCGCCATTGCGGGAAAGAAATTAGGACAAATCGATACGGATGGATCACTTTTGAGGAGATTCAATCAAATCTCTGCGCTCATTATTTGGGGCATCGCTCTATATATGGGAATGCAGCTATTATCGTAGCTTGTTCTATGCAAAATTCCCTTTATTCTTAAAACAATGGTGCAATCCCCTTCCCCATTTGAGACAATGAAAATAATAGTAAGGAATGGAAAGGGAGATTGTGTTGAAAGAGCGTTTTTTCTGGACGATGCTCTGCTTAATTGCCATCAGTTGGGCAATCAATTTGAACTATGCAAAGTCCAAACAATTGGAGGAACCTATTTTTCTTGATCATTATATTGAAACAGCAATTGGAGACCAGATTACTTTGTATTATGTAACGAATAAGGATGACCGTTCATCTGTCAATTACATTCGAGCCGGTGATGTAGAAGGCTTTCCTCAAAGTGACTTTTTCATCATAGGTGACAAACCTGCCCCTGTTGATACATTCAGACACCATGAGTTGAGAAGCATAACGTTTGAATTGCGAAATTTTGAAGAGGGATTTGAAACAAAGTCATTTAATGAAATTGCCGTATTTTATTCGGATGGTAGATCGTCGACCGCTTCTATCGGAGAATTGGTTATTCATCCTGAAGGAAGGTTTGAGAAAGATGACCAATTGACTTTGGAGCAGGTTTCCGGTGGGGGAAACAGCATGGGAAGGGTACAATATGCATTTAAAGCTACCGAACCATTGAAAATCCAAGAAATCACATCTCCTTTTAGTGAACAAATTATGGATCAGTTTATTTTTTCAATTAAAGGTTACAGCAATCAATTGGAGAAGCCTTTTGATGAACTTGAATTTCCTTTTGAGGTTGGTAAAGACAAGCGGATTCGCATTGAAATGATTCCTGAAAGCCCCAATTACAACTTTCTTTACTCTTTTTATGTTCGTCTTGCAGGGACAACGGACGAGGGAAAGCCATTTATATCTTATAACCATTATAATGAGCCATCTTTTTATTTGAATTTGTCGCAGGAAGATGTAAACCGAATCATTGCACAAAAGGCTGGGGGGGTTTCCGTTGAATAAAGCATTACGCCAAATCTTTTGGGGATACTTGTTCATATTTTTCCAGTTGCATGTATTTATTGACCTATTCATGGATCCGATTGGCTACTACCTTATTTTCGCGGGCTGTTCTAAAATTGTTGACGGTTATCCCATGGCCAAAAAAGCAAATACCGTCGGATTGATCGGCATGTTTGTGACAGTTCCGTCCGTATTTGTCAATCTGATGGATCCTGCGATTTCTGATGGTTGGAATGTTTATGCGATTCTCCTATCAATTTTGAAACTGATTGTCGTTTTTTATTTATTCATCTTGCTGACCGATATTGCAAAGGTATTTGGAGATCAGGCATTGCAAAAACGTACAGATAGAGCTTTCAAATTCTATTTTGCAATCCATCTCATGGGCTTTGCTCTTCAGTCATTTTCAGCGAATATGTTCGGAGACGGATGGACTCTTTTAATAATTGTAGTAAATAGTAGTGCCTTGATTATGGAATTTGTATTTTTATTTTTAATTGGCAATATAAGAAAAGTGAGCCCGTCTAACCAATTGCGCATCAACACATTTGTATGAAGGATTTGATTCGGATTGTAACAATGCATGGGAGCGGCGACCGGGTGTTAGTCCTGTAGCTTACTACTGTATAGCCTTCGATAGTGTAGTTTCTAAATGAGATAAACTTCATTCTATTAATCATCGCCCCAAGCATATTTTAACTACAAATGGAGGGATTTATTTGTTCAAAAACGAAGCAAATCAAGTGCGCGCGGGATGGTTGATTTTGTTAGCCTTTGTCTCAATGTTCATTGCCCAACAAATCTTCGCGGTGCCAGGGAGCGTTGTGCTGACATTGATTGATTTTCCTTTTCAAGACGGCAACTACATGATAGACCTAAATGCTGCTTTTGATAGGCACCCTTGGGTTTTTCTAATGACACAAGGCGGTGGGACAGTCGGAGGAATGCTTGCGACCGTGTTATTATGGCGATTCGTCAATAAAGGAACATTAAAAGAGTTAGGATTTCGGGGTTCGCTTAAAGATTTCGGCTTCGGCCTCTTCCTTGGTGCGCTATCAATTTTCATCATTTTCCTTATGTTATTGGCAACAGGGAATATCGCTCTACTAAATCCTTTAAGCAAACCTGAGTTTTCCATTTACACTTTAACGTTTCTTCTTTTATTCATCCTCGTTGGCTTTTTTGAAGAAATGTTCTTCAGGGGTTATGTCATGTCAACAATGGAAAGCCGCAGAAATCCAAAATGGGTAATTTACGTAGTATCTGCGCTTGTTTTCAGCTTAATGCACGGTGCAAATCCGAACGTCTCTGTCTTAGGATTAGTGAATATCGCATTGGTCGGGATTTTGTTCGCTTATATGTTTGATGTGACGAAAAGCTTATGGCTGCCGATCGGCTACCATATAACGTGGAACTACTTTCAAGGGAATGTTTTCGGGTTCGCAGTGAGCGGCATTTCTCCGCATGGAATTTACAATGTTTCAATTGAAAGCGGGAATGATGTATTGACGGGCGGTGCATTCGGGCTGGAAGGTGGCCTATTCGCCACTATGCTTATTGTTGTGAGCTTTTTTGCTACGAAGCTATATGTGAATGTGAAGGCGAAATAGGTTTTATTGGGCATTAGCGGGATTTATTCGCAACTTGAAGCGAATTATTCGTGTTTTAGAGGAATTTATGCGTTGTTGGAGCTATTTATGAGGTACTTGCTTGGAATTATGCCTTTTGAATTTGCTTTATGCGTTGTTGGGTAGTGATTATGCGCTTGTTTTTCATTTTATGAGTTATACTTTTTAGTAGCTACGCCAACATTGTTTTGTAACAATGCTACGTTGTGATGTGAGCGAGCTATATTGCGTTGCGGCCCGTTTACGTTGTAATACGAGGCAATTACGCTGTGTTGCACCGCTTTACTTTTAAGGAAATGTATACACAGTAGTACAGGCTGCCTACGCAACGGCAGCCTTTTCTTTTCTTCCGCTAAATGTCAGCACGACAATTCCGCCTAACAGCAAGAGGACTCCGGTCCATGAAACGAGATCCAGCCGTTCCCCGACGATGATGACGCTTAAGATTGATGCTGTCAGCGGCTCGGCAAGTGAAAGCGTGACTGCTGATGATGAAGGGATGTGCCGCAACCCGCTTGAAAACAAAATGTATGCTACGCTTGTCGCTGCGATGCCTAAGTAGATCATCGTGGAGATGCCAGGAACTGTGAGCAAACCTTCCGTTTCGAATAGAAATAAAAACGGCAAGAGCATTATGGCGCTCACCGAGAAAATAACCGCGACGGAAGGGATGGCGTCCGCTTTTTTTAATACTTCCTTATTGAATAACGTGTAAAAGGCAAATAAAAGTCCTGCACAAAGTGACAAAGTGACGCCTGCTGGATTGACAATCATTCCTTCTTTATTCGAAAATAATAATACACATCCAATGATGGCGAGAGATGTTGCGATGAGCCATATTTTGGTAGGACGCCGTTTGAGCATAAGCCATTCAATAAATCCGGAAAACATTGGCGCGCTGCCTATTGCTACAACCGTTCCGATTGCGATGCCCGTCAAACGGATAGAAGTAAAAAAGCAATATTGGAAAATCGCCATCGCTAAAGCAGACAGAATTGTCGCTTTCCATGGCCAATTTCGAAAGTCGATTTTCCGGAGAATGAGCATAATGATAAGCAAAGTGAAGCCGCCGACCGCAAGCCGTGATGCACCAACAGCTAACGGATGAACTGTTTGCGGCATGAATGTTTGCGCGGTTCCCGTTGTCCCCCATAGCATTGCTCCTAACAGGACAAACAAATATGCAATACGCTGTGACAAAGAAATCCCCTCCCCTTATTACAATGAATATAGCATGTTTTTAGAAGAAAGGTATGGGAGATTCCAATGATTATTGTGGATAACTAAAAATTTCTTTTTTATTGAGTGTCCGTTCATGATTGGTGCATAACTCCTTAACTTTAATGCATTTCCTATCAACATGAATGCATTCCTCCACAATATTGGTGCATATCTCATCACAATCGGTGCATAACTCCTTCAAGTAATTCTATCCAAGAATTACATAGCTGTGAATAAAATTAAAAGGCGAAGAAACATAACTTCGTTTCCTCGCATCACTACTCATTGTTCTTCTACAATCTTTTTTAGCTTTTGCAATAAACCTTTCCAGCCTTCTGCCATGCGGGGCTTTACAATATCATGCGATTCTCCGAACTCTGTCTGGCCGCCTTCTTTCCACCCGCCGTGGATGAATGTCAATTCGGTTTCATTGCCAGCTTCCTTCAAATCAAATGTAACATACCAATCCTTGCCCCAATCAAAAGAAAGGCGTGTTGGCTGTACAACTTCTGTTACTTTGCATGGTGAGTTGCCCCAAGGTCCGGCTTGAAGGATAAATTCTTTTCCTTCTACTGGCTTCATATCATTCGGCATGAACCAAGCGCCAATCCCTTCTGCAGTTGAAACATATTCCCATAATTTCTCGATTGGTACACTGATCCTAATTTGTTCTCTTATTTCGTTATTCATTCTAAAATTCCTCCTACCTTCCATGCATACGTTTACGTTATTGCACTACTTCTTCAATGTCAATCCATTCATCCATTCGGAAAAATTCCGTTGTAGTTGCCATCAATGAAACAACCCGGATTCCCTCGACTTTTTCAACATCTGATGCGTCTTTCGGTTCACAATTTTTTTTAGGAATAAGCCGATAATAAGGAATCCGGCAGCTGTTGTAATTAGAAAAATCATATCCTTTGTTACCCTATGCCATACGATGCCTCCCACCGCTTCTCTCATGAGGTCGACGGCGTAAGTAAACGGCAAGGCAGGGTTGATCCACTGGAAGAATTCAGGCAAGAGAACGACAGGATATGTGCCTCCAGACCCTGCAATTTGTAGGACGAGCATAATAATCGCCAATGCTTTTCCGACGTCGCCAAACAGCGATACTAACGTATAAACGATTAGCATGAATGCTACGCTAATCAACAATCCAAACAGTACGAAATAGACTGGATTTTTTGCGTCAATTCCTAAGATGAATAAATCCCCTAACGTAACAATAATCGTTTGCAGTAGCCCAATCGTCAAAAAGGTCAACAGCCTTCCACCGTAAATCTGGCGGACCGTTAAATCTTCATCTCTCTCCACATCAGTAGCCAATAAGGAGATCAACAGCAGACAGCCTACCCAAATGGACAGAACAGTATAGAAAGGTGTCATGCCGGTGCCGTAGTTCTCGATTGGGAACAATTTGTTTTCATTCAACAAAATGGGCTCTTCAAAAAAACTGCGTTCTGCTTGTGGATCATTTCTCAGCAAATCGATGATTTCGTTTATATCTGTTTCTCCTTGCACTTTCCTAATCCGGTCGGCAAGCGTTCGGATTTTATCGGCTAAGAAAGGATATTCGTTTAATGCTTTAACAGCCAATCCTTTTCCTTCCTCGATATCTTTTGATGTGCTTTTCAGGACGCGCTCCACTTCCGGCATCGTCGACTGGATTGTCGTTAGCATTGACTTCGCGCTTTGCAATGTCTTCTTTGCATTCGCCGTTTCCGTTAGAACTGTCGGCTCGATTGTATTTTCATACTCTGCAATAAATGCATCCAAACGGACGGACGTATTTTTCGTTAAGTCTTGTAAGTCAGTCAATGTTTGACGCAGCTCGTCCTGCTTGCCTTCTACTAATCCATTCAATGAGCGGGCATTGTTTTGCGCCTCGTGCAATAAAGCCTGCAGCCCTGCTGTCCTATCAATGGCTTCTTGCAAACGTTGTTGGCGGCCAGCAGCTGCATCCGTCGGTTCTTCACCTTTTTCATTGGATACCTCCTTCAGCCACTGTAAATCAGCTTCCACCTTTTCGACAGCCTGAATTGCCTCAGTCATTTTAGAATCCATCTGTCCCTTAACCCGGTCTATCTCTGTGAAATCCAAGTGGAGATTTGCTGCTTTTTGCAAAAAGGCATTCGTTTCCTTTGCGATGGATGATGCTTTTTCTAAGTCCGATTTCACTTTAGGCGCCATCTCGTTCAATCTGTTTTCTGCTTTTGTAAGAAAATCATACGTCTTATTAATTGTCGCCAAGCCTTCACTAATTGTTTTATTTGCGGAAGGCGCCATGTTTTCTGCTTTTGTAATCAACTTCTGAGCTGAATTGGCATCCGCTGTCGCACTTTTTAATAGCCTATGTATTTCCGGCAGCTGCGTTTCAAGGTCAAACACATAGTTCTCGAATTTCTCAATATCCGGCATATCTTGTGCCAATTCGATGCCAAGTCTATTGAACAAATCAAATATGACACCATTGACAGTAGCGATAAATTGGCTACTCACCCTCTCGACAATGACACTTGCCCCTTTTTGCGTAATTTTAGGCGCTATGGAGTTAATTTTTTCATTTACATAGTACTCAATTTTAGCTTTTTGTGGATGATCTGAGACGACAGACCCTAACTTTTCAGAGAAATCATGCGGAATGATCATCACTGCAAAGTAATTTCCATTTTCAATTTCTTCCATAGCCTTTTGCCGGGAAGTAAAGATCCACTTCATATCGTGATTGTCCTGCAACGTATCAACTAACTGCTTCCCTGCTTCGATGTCTTCACCGCGGACATTCGCTCCTACATCTTCATTTACAACGGCAACCGGTAACTGCCCCGTTCTTCCGTATGGATCCCAAGAAGCATAAATATTAAGCCACGCGTACAAAGAGGGTAAAAAAATAAGCCCGCCGATCAAAATTGCGGCAACGTAGTTTTTACTTATATTTTTCAGATCCGTCGTGAAAACAGACCAGCTTTTTCGCATAGTAATACCCTCCTCTCACTCTCTTTTGCGATAGTATACCCGTATTACGGAAGACAGAATCAGTATTGGTAAAAGAACGTATTTATTTTGTATGGCATGGATGATATACTATAGGGCAGGCTTTTGCCACGTGGTTCGTAACCATCCCACGATAAAAAACTAAGGAGAAATGAAATATGAAAGTTAAAACAATGGCAACGAGTGGTATTATTGCTGCTTTATATGTTGCTGTTACCCTATTGATAGCACCTTTTGGATTTACGAATGTCCAATTCAGGCTGTCGGAGATGTTTAATCATCTCGTCGTCTTCAATAAGAAATATATTTTTGGAATTGTTTTGGGTGTGTTTGTCTCGAACTTGCTCTTTTCCGAATTAGGGCCGATTGATCTTGTATTTGGCGTTGGACAATCCGTATTGGCACTTAGCATTACAATCCTCTCCGCAAAATTTATTGAAGGGGTTTACAAGCGAATGCTATTCAATACAGTCGTATTCACGTTCACGATGGTTCTTATCGCATTGGAGCTGAACATCGCTTTAGGCTTCCCATTTTGGATTACATGGCTGTTTGTTGCTGTCGGGGAATTCGTTGTCATGGCTGTCGGCATTCCTGTAATGGCCGCTTTAAATAAAAGGCTTAATTTCGAAAAGCTAATTTAAATAAAAAAACAGAGAACAGCTATCCATGCCGTTCTCTGTTTTGTTGTTTAATCTAATAATCGATTGTTTTGGTCTACATCTTTCACAGACACTTCTGGCCTTAATTGTGAAGTCACCAAAAGGACGCCGTTTCCATGGCAAACGCTGCAAGCATATTGCCAGCCTTCATCATCTGATAGCATTCCTGTTCCTTCGCATGCTCTGCATGTATTTTCACGATCAATCATAAGAATTCCTCCTTACTGTATTTGTGCATGCCTTTCTTTTGCCCAGTTAATCATGCCACCCTTTAACATCACTTCGACTTGCCTTTTGGATAAAGTATGCTTAACCGCTATCTTTTTATTGCTTCCTTCAACCGAGATCAAAAACTCGGATGACTTTTTAATGGACTCTCGAACATTTGTCAGCAATAAAACATCTCCTTGTTTCAATTCGTCATAATCCTCGGCATTGACGAACGTCAGTGGAAGAATGCCGAAATTTACTAAGTTCTGCCAATGAATGCGTGCAAAATCTTTCGTTAGGGCTACGCGCAGCCCTAAATAACGGGGAGCCAATGCTGCATGTTCGCGGCTTGAACCTTGCCCATAGTTGCTGCCTCCAATGATGGCATGACCGCCATTCCCCGTGCTCGCCATCGCTCTCGAGTAATAGGTGCGATCAATTATTTCAAAAGTGAATTTGCTTATTTCGGGAAGATTGCTTCGGAAAGGAAGCACCCGTGCGCCACCGGCCAAAATTTCATCTGTAGAAATATTATCGCCCATCTTTAACAACACGGGCAGCCTCATTTCATCTACTAATTCATCCATTTCAGGAATGAGCGCTATGTTTGGCCCTTTATGCAATTCCACTTTTTGAGCCTCCTCTAACGGCAAAGGTTCCAGCAGCAGTTTATTGTCGATGGTTGGATTTTTTGGTTCCTCTACTTTCGGATAGGGCATATCTAATGTTCTCGGATCCGTAATGACTCCTGTGAGAACAGATGCAGCAGCTGTTTCCGGACTACATAAGTAAACGCTGTCTTCCAAGGTTCCCGAACGTCCCGGAAAATTCCTTGGTGTCGTACGTAGACTGTTTCGCCCGGTAGCCGGTGCTTGCCTCATTCCGATGCAGCCGTTGCAGCCCGCCTGATGCAATCTTGCCCCCGCTTGAAGAAGGCTCGCCACATGACTCTCTTTCACTAAGTCCGTAAGCAACTGCCTGGAAGTCGGGTTGATGTCGAATGAAACCCCTTCCTTCGCTTTCTTTCCATCTACGATTTTAGCTACAATCGCAAAATCCCGGAAACCAGGATTGGCCGATGACCCGACATATGATTGATAGATCGGCGTTCCTGCCACTTCGGAAACAGGTACGACATTACCCGGACTGGAAGGCTTTGCGATGAGCGGCTCTAATTCCGATAAATTGATTTCCTCATATAGATCATAGGTAGCGCCTTCGTCTGCCACTAACTCAACCCAATCATCTGCACGTCCTTGCTGTTCCAAAAATCTTCGAATTTCACCGTCAGATGGGAAAACGCTTGTCGTTGCACCCAATTCTGCCCCCATATTCGCAATAACGTGGCGGTCCATCGCGCTTAACTGATCAAGGCCGGGTCCGTAATACTCAATTATTTTTCCAACGCCTCCTTTGACATCGTGACGGCGAAGCATCTCCAAAACGACATCTTTCGCACTGACCCATGCAGGTAATTCACCTGTCAATTTGACGCCCCAAACTTTTGGCATTTTAATATAGATCGGCTCTCCCGCAATCGCTAGTGCAACATCCAACCCACCTGCACCCATCGCAAGCATGCCCATGCAGCCATTTGCGCAAGTGTGAGAATCTGACCCTAATAATGTTTTTCCGGGCTTTGCGAGCCGTTGCATATGAACAGGATGGCTCACTCCATTACCTGGCTGACTGTAATATAAACCGAAACGGCGTGTTGCACTTAATAAGAAGAGATGATCATCCGCGTTTTTATTATCGACTTGAATGACATTATGATCGACATATTGAGCAGACGCTTCAGTTTTAGCCCGCTTGACCCCCATTGCCTCTAATTCCAACATCACCATCGTTCCAGTTGCATCTTGTGTTAATGTTTGATCGATTTTCAACCCAATTTCTTTCCCAGGTTTCATATCTCCGGACAGTAAATGTGATTGAATCAATTTCTGAGTTAAGTTTAATGGCAATCGTTTTTCCTCCCCATATCCGATGCTTTCATTGCATAATTTATTATTGCCTAATCGGTAAGCTTCTATAATAGGCAACAAGAAAAGAGAAAAACCTGTCTCTTCCCTAAGGCACTGCCTGTCGTTTTTGAGACAATAATAAAACACCTTCTAAGCAGCCTTTAGTCGGTATTCAACCGGCGATTGGCTGTTTAGTTTCGCTTGAATTCGGAT
>NZ_JBHTLT010000028.1:0-67080 GCF_042679045.1 Sporosarcina contaminans
CCACCTGTTCTATTTTAGGGACTTATTGGACAGCCCCTTCGTATTAAGTATGGTTACCGGCTTTTCACTAATAGCTCTACAGCCTCTTTTACCAGATCCTCTTTGGAAGTCGGATTGTTTTCATCCATATTTTGCATGCAGGAAATTAAATTTTCACTGACGATTACGCCGATCGTTCGGTCCATAGCGGAACGGGAGGCAGATAGCTGTGTAACGACTTCTTTGCAGTCCTTGCCTTCCTCGATCATTTTCAAAATCCCTTTAATTTGCCCTTCTATCCTTTTCAACCGATTCACGATTTTGGCATCGTATTGCATTTGAACCTCCCCTTTCACTTCTTCATCAATCATATGCCCCAAGAGGTATATGAGTCAAACGAACTGTTTAGATGATGAAATATGCCAATACAGACAGCATGACAGATGTGATGGTCATGGCAATTAACGGTTTCATTGCACGTTCGCGAAGGTCCTTTAAGCTTACATTTAAGCCAAGCCCAACCATCGCAGCTGTCAATAGCCATGTCGTTAACGTACTGACGCCATCCATGAATCCTTCTGTAACCGGAATGGAGTGACCTAAGACGTAACTGCCTAAAAGGCTTAGTGCAATAAAACCGACCAAAAACCAAGGAAACTCAATTTTGCTTTGTTCTCCCTCTGATCCTTTGCTTTTACGTTTCATGAAATAAATAAAAATAAAACATAACGGCACTAATAAGAAGACTCTTCCCAGTTTCGCCAAAAGCGCGATCGCTAACGCATCTTCTCCTGCAGGTGCTGCCGCAATTGCAACATGCGCCAATTCATGTAGGCTAATGCCTGACCATATTCCGTATTCTGTCGGTAATAGCGGAACGATCGGCCGAAGAATCGTATAGCCGATTGCAAACACCGTCCCCATTAGCGCAATAATGCCAACGCCAATTGCAGTGTCTTCATCTTTCGCTTTGACTATAGGCGCTACCGCTGCAATCGCTGCTGCTCCGCATACGCCAGTCCCTACGCCAAGCAGCAATGAAATCATTCTATCTGCTTTCAGCCATTTTGCAATGAGAACAGTAACCGTGATAGCAAATGCAATGACGATCGCATCCCGCGCTAACAATCCAAGACCATCTTTAAATACGATATCAATATTCAGCTTCAATCCATATAATATAATCGCCAACCGAAGTAGTTTTTTCGATGAAAACGTAATCCCTTTACGAAGCAATTCGGGATAGCCAAAAAACTGCCGGTAAGCGACAGCAATAATAATTGCGCTCGCCAACTGTCCGATATGATTGAAGCCAGGCAGTTTTGCCAATAAAAACCCTAATAATGCAATGAAAAATGTAAACCCTATTCCAGCTATCCATAATACGCTTGATTTTCTGTCATTCAACGGTGAACACCTCCTGCCATTAGAATAGTATCGTAATTGCTATAAGTAAAATAAATTATAATAATAGTAATGATAAGTAATCCCTTATGAATCAAGGAGGTCTTCAATTTGGATCAGCAATTGCAAATATTTATTACAGTTGCAGAAAAAGAAAGCTTTTCTCAGGCTGCAAAAGAACATCATATGACACAGCCGGCCGTTAGTCAGTATATTCGACAATTTGAGGACCAGTTCGGGACCAGGCTATTGGAACGATCAAATAAATATGTACGCTTAACAAAAGCCGGGGAAATTGTCTTTCATCATGGAAAAGAAATATTGGCTCTCTATGGGAAAATGCAAAATCTATGTGATGACCTACTGAACCAAGCATCCGGCACTCTGTCAATTGGTGCGAGTTACACTTTTGGAGAATACGTCCTTCCCCGTATTTTATCCAATTTGAAAAGAACATACCCTACTATTCTGCCCGCCGTTACTATTGGCAATACAAATACAATCGCTGACTTAGTCGCAAGCCATCAATTGGACATCGGGATTGTAGAAGGTCAATTTGAACAAGTAAAACTGATAAAGGAGGAGTTAGCAGAAGACGAAATGGTTGTCGTTGCTCCTCCTAACCACCCGTTCGCTAAAAGAGCAATTCCTTTGAAAGCAAACGAGTTAGAACAGGAAATGTGGATCAAACGGGAAATCGGTTCTGGAACACGTGAAGCGATGGAGCAATTTTTTGAACGCTTTAACATTTCACCGAAGCAGACGATGAGCTTTAGCAGCACTCAGCCTATTAAGGAGTCCGTAGAGGCAGGGCTTGGCATTAGTTTGTTGTCGACTTGGGCGATACAGAAAGAAGTACGGAATGAGGATTTATGTATATTATCAGTTGAAGGACTGCCCTTCCTCCGTAAGTTTTCCATTATTACAAGTACTCCTTTTCAAACAAAAGCTCTGGAGGTTTTCATTGATTTGCTACGAACGCGTGCTTTTCTTCGCCATTGATGGAGTAGCTGCAAGTAGCGCACGCATAGGAATAGTTTATCGATAGAGGGAGCCTGCTTCCTGTCCAAGCAGGCTCAATCCAAACTAACGGGAAATTGTAAGTTTATGTAACCGACTTTTTAGAGCTTCTTTCCACTCATTTGCTAATTCATCAACAGACAGTAGTCTTTCTATCCCTTCAATATCTTTTGGACGATGAAAATAAACTTCATTTCCAAAAAGAATGGACACTTCTTTCGGGTGCGCTTCCAATAAAGTAATGCGTGAATTATTTCGAACAATGCCTTCCTCTAAAACCCGGCATAAATAGCCCGTGAATCCCGTTTTCACCAGCATTTTTAAAAGGGCTGGCTCATTCGTTCTTTTTGTAATTGTGCTGCAAGGGATTCTGCCTTGGGTTACTTGGATAACCGCTTCCCCGACACGAAATATATCCCCAATACAAACGTCTTTTTCCAGCATATTCGTCACTGTCAAGTTTTCACCGAAAGTTGAAGGGGATAATGAATGTCCCAATTCCTTTTCCCAAAGCAAATAATGTTCGTAAGGATATACACATACCGCACGATCTAAACCGCCGTGATGCTTTAAATCCCCTACACCATCTCCTTGGAAACCTTCCCTTTTCAAATGGGCCTCTTCCGTAGATTGTTTGCGAATTCCTGTGAGGATTTCTTTACCATCTCCGTATACCATCTTTGTAGGCATTCCAGTTGATAATGTTTTAATTTCCATCGTTTCGCTACTTATCACTTCATATATACCTTCTTTCTTCAATTTAAAAGCCCTTCTATCCTAGGCATCATGTGAGAGACTATTTTTTTCTTTCTATTATTAATTATACAACAGACATTGTTTCATAGTGTTTCATTATTTTTAGGTTTTATTAAAGAACTCTGTCGATATAACACAGCTATCCGGTTTTAAAGAAGTTTTTATGGATGGGGATGGAACCACTATGAAGGAGTGACTTGGTTTATAGGGGAATTCCAATAATCACTAGTAGGGCTGATTTCGACTGTCCTCTTTTTTCACGAGACCGATTTAACACTTTATTGATTGAACGTATCACTATGAGAAAATGCTATTTTCCTATACAAAACGGCAAATTTTCACGTCATTATAACCAATTAAGCGTAGTGGGCTACTGCCTTTTTAATTCTTCACTTCAGCGAAAAAAATGGCATTTCCGAGTTTATTTTCGTTTCCCCGCAACTTTGTTTTTTCCACGCAGGAAGGAATTTTGTACGTCCTTCTCGAATATTTTGGGAGGAAAGGAGTTGGGCGAAATGGCAAGAATCTTGTTGATGGCTGCGATAGCCGTAATGGGTATCATTTACATATTTTTCATCCCCGCGGATCCTGTCGTTTTCAAGATTGTTATGAAATTGATACCAATGGCGTTAATTATAGCGCTTGCTGCGACGACCTTGCCGCTTGTCTCGAAAAAGTATAAGCGCATCATTATAGCTGGGCTGTTCATTTGCATGATTGCAGACGGGGTTATTTATTGGTTTATGGCTGGGTTGGTAACGTTTTTCATCGGCCATCTTTTTTATATTTATGCGTTCAAACAAGCAATCCGTAAGAAAATCCCCATTTGGGTTGCGGCATTGTTGCTGTTGTACGGGGCAGCTATGGCAATTGTCATTGCAGGGTCGCAGTTTAAAATCGGGCATGTTTTATTGGGAGTCGCCATAATCGCTTATATCATTGTCATTTTGACGATGGGCTGGATGGCTATTCGAACAGGATTCCCTTTAGCCATTGCAGGGGCAGTGCTATTCATTTTTTCCGATTCAGTTCTTGCTATTGACCGTTTTGTTATAGATATACCTTATAGAGACGCATTCGTGATGGTCACTTATTACGCGGCGCAATTCCTCATCGCTTTAAGTATTGGAAGCCGAGTCGTTACGTATTCCGTGAAGCGAAGTAATCTGATAAGATGAAATCATCCAAAGTGATGAAATTAGGAGGAATCCAAATGAAAGAGAAATTAATTGATCGGTTAATTCGTTATGCAAAAATCGATACACAATCCGATGCGAGCAGCACATCCACCCCATCTACAGAAGGACAATGGGATTTACTGCACGTATTGCAAAAAGAACTATCAGACATCGGAATGGAAGAAATTACGTTAGATGAAAACGGTTATCTTTTCGCTTCATTGCCTGCTAATACCGATAAAGAGTTGCCGGTAATCGGCTTCTTGGCGCATGTCGACACAGCAACCGACTACACGGGCAAAAATGTCAATCCACAACGCATCGACAATTATGACGGCAAAGACATTCATTTAAACGAAAATACAGTGATGGCTGTCGAGACGTTCCCAGAATTAAAAAATTACGTCGGCCATACATTGATTACAACAGACGGCACAACGCTTTTAGGGGCTGACAATAAAGCCGGAATCGCTGAAATTATGACGGCTATGGAATATTTGATTGCCCATCCTGAAATTAAACACGGCAAACTCCGTGTCGCTTTCACGCCTGACGAAGAAATCGGTCGTGGGCCGCATAAATTCGACGTAGAAGCATTCGGTGCAAAATATGCGTATACGATGGATGGCGGCCCAATCGGCGAGCTTCAATACGAGAGCTTTAACGCTGCAGGTGCAAAAGTAACTTTCACTGGGACGAATGTGCACCCAGGATCTGCAAAAGATAAAATGGTTAATTCCATTTTAATTGCGAATGAATTTCAAGCGGTCATGCCTGTAGATGAAATCCCACAGAAAACTGATGACTATGAAGGCTTTATTCACTTAATGGAAGTGAATGGTTCAATCGAAAAGACTGAGTTAGACTACATTATCCGTTACTTCGACCGCGAGCAATTTGAAGACCGCAAGCAGCTTATGGTCAACACAGCGGAGAAATTAAAAGAGAAATACGGAGAGCATGCTGTTTCTCTAAAAATTGAAGACCAATATTTCAACATGCGTGAAAAAATTGAGCCCGTTATGGAAATTGTCGATATTATTTCGGATGCATTCAAAATATTAAACATCGAGCCGAATATCGTCCCAGTTCGTGGTGGTACAGACGGATCGCAATTATCCTATATGGGCATGCCGACACCAAACATTTTCACTGGCGGTGAGAACTACCACGGAAAATATGAATACATCTCTGCAGATAATATGGTGAAGGCGACCGAAGTTATTATTGAAGCAGTCAAACTTTACGAAGAACGCGCATGAGGAAAAAGTAAGCAGCTCCTATCAATTGAACTGAATACAGTGCAGTTCTATGTAGCCGTTGAGAATGAACATGAATGGGGATACAAACTGTATATTGGAGAACAGAAGGAATGGGGGATGCTGCTATGAAAGCAATTTGGCTCGGAATTCTATCATCTTTGTTTTTTGCAGTCACTTTTGTGTTGAACCGTTCAATGGAGATGGATGGTGGCAGCTTCCTTTGGAGTGCATCTTTGCGCTACTTCTTCATGGTCCCCTTCTTGGTTGCCATCGTTGCAAAGCGTAAAGGTCTTCGGGAGATGACAGAGGCGATGGCCGCGTCTCCAGGTCCATTTTTTCTTTGGAGCTTCGTTGCATTCGTTCTTTTCTATGCGCCGCTGACTTTTTCCGCAGCATATAGTCCGGGTTGGTTGCTTGCTGGAACTTGGCAATTGACGATTGTTGCGGGGGTTTTATTGGCCCCGCTATTTTTCGTTCGGACGCAGATGACTACTGGACAGCAATTCGTGCGGCAACGAATTCCAATCGCCTCCCTGTTCATTACGCTGATCATTTTCGCAGGGGTTGTCCTCATTCAAATCCCGAATGCGAGCAGCGTCGATAGAAGAACGCTTTTGCTTGGCATTTTACCTATTATAGTCGCAGCATTCGCCTATCCGTTAGGAAATCGTAAAATGATGGATTTGTTGCAAGGTAAGTTAGATACATTCCAGCGGGTACTCTCCATGACATTAATGACAATTCCTGTCTGGATCGGCTTTGCCGTCTATGCTCTGTTAACGGTAGGACCTCCTTCCATCGGGCAAGTCGCCCAATCATTGATTGTCGCCATTAGTTCGGGCGTTATTGCAACGACTCTATTCTTTATGGCGACCGATCTTGTGAAAAATGATCAAGGAAAGCTATCAGCTGTGGAAGCAACACAATCGACCGAGCTCATCTTTGCGATGTTTGGCGAAATGCTAATTTTACATATTGCCTTGCCAGGCCCGCTTTCCCTAATCGGAATTGGTGTTATTATTATTGGAATGGGGCTACACAGTTACCAGACGGCGATCGCAGGAAAAAAGAAATTCAAATTGGCAAACGAACAACAGACGTAAAGGAAACCAAGATTGGATAACTCAATATATACTACTACGTTACAAATAAATGATGAATCCCTATTATGCACTGGAAGCTTCCTATAATCAATTTGGGAAGCATTTCAAAAGGAAGCTGAAAAACGTTTTGAGGAAATTTAGGCGCAAGGAACACTTCTTATAATTATTTGGGACCATGAAACCGGGAGCTATCTATGAAGGACATGGTATGGTTACCTATTCTAATCGACCAAGACTGAAAATCTTTCTTGGATTTTTCAAAAAGCAGACTCATGGTGCTTCAATCCGCCTGACAAGCATCTACTATCGGAAGATCACTTTTTCAGAACAGAAGTATTACGTAAAAGGAGTATCTATATATGAATGTAAATGAATATTTACGGCGGATTGGCATAGACAAAGTTGAAGAGGCAAACGAAAAAACACTTGCTCATCTCCAATTGCAGCATATGCTTCATATTCCTTTTGAGAATTTGGATGTAATGCGTAATGTGCCGATTCCTTTAGATGTGACAACGTATTATGAAAAAGTTGTGTCGAATCATCGCGGAGGGTTTTGTTATGAGCTAAACGGGCTATTCAATTGGCTGCTTCATAACGTAGGCTTCACCAACCACCTGGTTGCAGGCACTGTTCGACGCCCCGATGGCGGTTGGGCAAAAGAAGGAAGCCATGCTGCCCAGATTGTCGAACTCGATCAGCCTTATTTAGTCGATGTCGGTTTTGGCGACTCTGCTCGGGTTCCAATTCCATTGACAGGCGAACTTCGAGAAGATGTGAGTGGTGTTTATCGTGCAGTTCAAGTGAAAGATCATATTTTCGACTTGCAAAGAGCTGATGGTGATGCAAACTATAATACATTGCTACGCTTCGACATCACGCCTAGGGAATTGCCGGATTTCGCGGAGGTTTGCCGCTTTAATCAAACCTCTCCCGAATCGCATTTTACTCAAAAAGAGCTCGTTACAATTGCCACCCCGGATGGTCGGGTGACATTATCCGATAATCAGTTAATAACTACACGTAACGGGGAGAAACAAAAGACAACTGTCAGCGAAGATGAAAAGCCAACTATTCTACAGCAATATTTCGGTATCCAACTGATGTAACGAAAAGGATGCCAGATTCACAACAATAAGTTGTGTGTGGCATCCTAAGTTATTTATTCATATTCCCCAATAATTTCTACTGCTTCTTCTGCAAGGGATGTATCCACAGCCTTTTCAAAATCGATCTCTCCAACAATTGCCCCGTTCGCTTTATAGGTTTCAAATTGCTTTTTAATATCATCGACAAACATCTTTCCATTTGGATCAAGACCAGTGACATACACTTTATCCCATAATGCAGGGTCTTTTAAAGCAGTATGCTGCACCATAATAGCTACGATTTCATCTCGATTGATATCTTTGAAGAACGCATCGTTGTAATCATGCAGACCTTTAAGATACGCGGCCATGAAACGGATGGACAGCTCTTCATCCTCCATAAATTTCGGTGAAGCTAGCACCATCGCAATTTGTGATTCCGGCATATAATCGGTCGTGTCGCCGAAGCGGACGTGGATTCCTTGGTCAACGCCTTGCGCAATGAGCGGTTCGATGTTCAGTGCCGCATCAATCGTACCGGAGTTAATGGCACCTAACATCGCTCCAAAATCTGCGATGTGCACGTACTCAACATCATCCTCTGTTAATCCCGCATGCTTCAGCATTTCTTCAAAAATATAGCCGTCAATGGAATTTCTAGAAGATACTGCAATCTTCTTTCCGTGAAAATCCGGATAATCTTTAATCGTATCTACCATATGATTACCGATGACAAATGTGAAATACGATTTGCCAGGTACATTATGTCCTTTATCCGCAATGATTCGTACGTCGATTCCTTGCGCAATTGCATTAAAAAACGAAGCTGTCGAGACGCCTCCCGCAATATCAACTTCCCCTGCGGCAAGGGCCGGCAACATGTCGTCACTATTCGCAAAATCCGCAAATTCTACTTCTATATTGTATGCATCAAAATATCCTTTTTCCTTGGCAATGTAAAAACCTGCCCCCGAAGCAGCCCCATCTTCTGCAATCAGTATTTTTGCCCGTTTTTCTAAAGGCGGCAAATCTCCTGAAGAAGGTGTGTCTACAACCGTATCGAAAGGCTGATCGACCGGCTTCTCCTTTTCCGGCTCTGTTTCCTTTTTACTGCATGCAGCTGCCAATAACAAGACAGACAACAGCATGAGCATCCACCCATACAACAACCCTTTTCTCACCGATTCTCCCCTTTTCAAGCCTGATCCCTCCTTGACCGTTGTACCTCATCTTGCAAATGCGTCCATATGTCAACAAACTGTGCCGCCATGACTGGGTTCTTGCGGATATCTTCAATCGTTCGCGGACGTGGCATGTCAATCCGGACCTGCTTGATAATCTTCCCGGGCTGTGCGCTCATAAGTAAGATGCGATCGCTTAATAGCAACGCTTCATCAATGCTATGAGTAATGAACAGTACCGTCTTTTTCGTTTCAGACCAAATCGATAATAGCTCTTCTTGCAAAATAAATTTATTTTGTTCATCCAAAGCAGCAAACGGCTCATCCATCAATAAAATTTCCGGATCATTTGCGAAGGCACGCGCGATGCTAACCCGTTGCTTCATACCACCGGATAATTCTTTCGGATATAGCTTAGCAAAACGGTCAAGCCCCGTTTTCTTTATATAATAGTCCGTCCGTTCTTGGATGATTTCCTTCGGCAAGCCTCTCATCTTTAATCCGAAGGCGACGTTTTCCTCTACTGTTAACCATGGAATGACTCCTCTTTCTTGAAACACCATCGACTGTAAAGGACGGTTTTCATTTTCTGAACGGATCGTGAATTCCCCGACACTCGGCTGTTCCAAACCTGCCAAAATTCGAAGCAACGTCGTTTTCCCGCAACCACTCGGACCAACGAGGCAGACAAATTCTCCGTCTTCGATCGTCAATGAAATATCGTCAAGCGCTGTCACACTATCCTGCTTTTTGTAGAAAGCCTTCGTCAAATGTTGAATGTCAATTTTCGCACCTTTCTTCATCCACTCACCTCCAAGGCAGCAATTTTTTTTGTAATCCACGCAGCAACAAGGAGAAGAGATAGCCGAAAAACGATATGAGAATCAACCCGACAAACATCTCTTTCAGCAAAAATGCCTTGTACGAAGTCCATATCAAATATCCGATGCCTGAAGTCGCTCCCATCATTTCTGCAGCAACAATCGTCAGCAGTGCAATCGCCTGACCCATTTGAATGCCTTCCAACATGACCGGAAGTGCACCGGGCAATGCAATCTTAAAGAAAAATTGCATCTTCCCCGCTCCATAATTATTCGCTACGTCCAAATAGATTCGGTCGATATTCAACACACCCGCAGCCGTATTAATGGCAACTGGGAAAAATACGCTTCCTGCAATCGTCACTACCTTCGACAGATCGCCAATACCGAATAAAATGATGATAATTGGCAACAACGCAAGCGTCGGAATCGGCATAAGCGCCATGACAATCGGCTGAACGAAATGCCGTATCGGTGAATAAAGCCCCATCAGCAAACCGATGATCACACCAGGTATGACACCTGCTAAAAACCCGACAAAAATTCTATAAAGGGACACCCCAATATGATTTGCCATCGCACCGCTCGCAATCATATCGAAAAATGTACCGATAATTGCAGTGGGCGGCGGAAAAAAACGAATATCAAAGATTCCAGTACGCGACAGCACTTCCCAAACCATCAACAGAAAGATCGGAGAAATAATCGTCAGTAACTGCTTATAGCGTTCCTTCTTCTGCTTTTGCTTCCACTCTCTCTGCTCGATCTCAAATGGATCAGTCACATAGTCTTTTTTCAACGGCCACCACCTCTTCATCTAAATAGTATGTATCCGCCTAAAGGTATGGTTGGGCAAACGTATCGATCATCATGTTTTTCCCCCGGATTTTGTTGAAAAATGTGCGGCGTGGTTTCCAGAATAATTTGGGGTGCTATACCACTTTGAAGGTGAAATGTGAGGTAGATGCAATGCACGTGGGTAAAATATCACAATGTAGACGCTACGCAACACAAGGGTAGATGTGCAACACAATGTAAAAGCTCTGTATCACAACATAGACGGGGCGCAACATAACATAGCATAATTACAGTCTTCCTTCCCCAAAATAAAAAACACCCTAATGACTGTATAAAGCCAATTAGGGCATAGCAACAACATCTATACTTTTAACGCCATGCACTCATGCCGCCTCTTACATTGATCACTCGTTCAAATCCGGCTTTCTTTAAAGTCTTGGCGGCTTGTGCGCTTCGCATGCCGCTTTGGCAGATGACGAAGGTTTCTTTGCTTTTATCCAACTTTGATAAGTGGGCATTTAGGGCATTCAGTGGAATATTGCTAAACTCTTTTATATGACCGCCCTTGTATTCTGCAGATGTTCTGACATCTATAAATTGACTATTTTTGTCTGAGAGGCGCTTCTTTAATTCAGCTACAGTTATTGTTTTTACACCTTTTGCTGGCATCATTCGGTAGGCGATAAATGCAATGATGAGTAATATGATAATCCATTTCATAAAAATCCCCCCTTTAATCCTCTGTAAATATACCATGCAGGGTATAAACGAACAATGTTTTTGCCTACAAAAAAAGAGAGCGATCTCCGCTCCCTTTAGATCAAACCAAATTCCTTCGCTTCATGCTTCAGTTCTTCTCTAAATTTTGGATGTGCTATGCCAATTAAAGCTTTTGCCCGCTCAGACACCGATTTTCCGTGAAGCCGAGCAATACCGTACTCCGTTACAACATTGTCGACGTCATTTTTCGAAGTAGTGACGACAGAACCTATGGACAAATTCAACTTAATACGTGAAATCGCATCGCCCTTCACTGTTGAATGCATGCATATATACCCTTTACCATTCTCCGCAAGCCTCACGCCGCGCGCAAAATCCGCTTGTCCACCGGTTGAGGAAAAATATTTGCCCGCAACCGTCTCTGATGCACATTGCCCGTACAAATCAACTTCCGTCGTAGCATTGATGGAAACCATATTCTTTTCTTTTGCAACTTCATAAGGGTCATTGACGACACTTACAGGGAGGAACTCTACAGATGGATTATTATGAATGAAATCATAAAGCCTCTGAGTGCCGAAAGCGAAAGTGGTGACGATCTTGCCTTGATGTGTTCCCTTTCGCATGCCATCTACTGCGCCAGCTTCAACAAGGTCAACAATGCTGTCTGTCAGCATTTCCGTATGCACCCCAAGATGACGCCGATTTTTCAGCTGCCTCATAACTGCATTTGGTATTGCGCCGATGCCGATTTGCAACGTATCTCCATCTTGGATATCTTCCGAGACATATTCAGCAATTTTCAAATCCTTTTCCGTAATGACTGGCGATTTTTCTTCCGTCAACGGCAAGTCATTTTCAATAAATCCAGCAATTTGACTAATATGAATTTGATTTTTTCCGAAAGTTCGCGGCATATATCTATTCACTTCCAATACGAAAGGAACCTTCCCGATAAATTCAGCCGCATAATCAGCCTGTGTACCAAGTGAAAAATAACCATGCTCGTCCATTGGCGATGCAACAGCCATCACAATCGGCTTCTTCACCGTCTTCCTTAGCAATTGATACATTTCCTGAAATCGATTAGGAATTAATTCAACATGACCTTCCCAATAAGCTTTCCTCGTTGCCCCGCTCAGAAAATATGAAATATGAGAGAGATGCCCTTTCATTTTTCCATTTATATAATCACGTTCATGCAGCGTCAACATTTGGTGCACTTTAACGTTATCCAACTTCTCATAATGGGCTTCAAGCAAATCCAATATCCCATGAGGTTCCCCATTTGAAAGTGGAATAATAATATCCGAGCCTTTATCAAGCAAATCGATGAATTGAAGTGGGTGCAAAAGCTTCGTCATTCGTCACACTTCCCTATTTCTTTTTATTCAGTATATTATAGACTGAGCGCTCGCTCAACTTGTTGAAAAGTGTGAACATACGTATAATAAAAATATGACAAAATTAACGAATGATCAAATTCAGCAATTGAATAATTATAGTATCTATTTGAAAAACCCGCAACGTCCCTTATTTTCACTTGAAGAGCTTTTATATGACGAGAAAAATAGGGATTGTCTTCTTCTCGTTCAAGCTGTCAGCTCAAGCCCAAATTTGACAGTTGCGGCATCGTTTTTCATGCGGCGGTTTGGCATGATGATTGCGATGCAGCTAACAAACCTTACGATGTATGATGAAATATGGGATGGACCTGCGGAACGGATGAAATTTGGTGCATTGGAAGAGTACGGCAATCGCACCGTCAGTACGTTTATCGAAACGGGGGATTGGAAGTCTGTCGATGAAGAGGATCGGACTGCTGTTATCCGCGGCATTTTAAGTATGGCGGACAGCGTTATTCGTCAAATCCGTAAAACTGCTGCTGTTTCCCCGATAACATTATGGGAGAATATTTTCGGCTTTTTACTTTGGCAATATCATGTTTTATTTAACAATCCGGGGACGTCAGAGGAAGCTCAATTAGACCTTCAAATTCTGAAGGACGATCGAACTTGGGAAAGCATCGCCCCCCGTTCCCGTTTCGCAGCCTACTTGAAAGGCAAAGAACCATCCGAACTGCTGAACACGACAGTCCGGACGACATGCTGCCTGTCAAAAGACGTACCGGGGTTAATGCAATGCGGATTTTGCCCGCTAAAGTAATTTATTCCGTTGTGCGATACGCCAAATAACTTTGCTTTACAGAATAAATAATGCCGATCGCCGCACCGCCATAAAAGAATCCCATAAAAATTCCTGCCGCTAAATTATGAGGATGACTTACAAAAACAGATAACAACAAAGCTGTAACGGTCGCAACGGTAGACAACCAACTTGAAGGCACTTTAAACACCCATTTCGCCAATAGCACAATTATCAATACAACAGGAACAGCCCAAAATGCGTCCCAAATATTTGTATGGACAACGGGAAATTCAGTAATCATAACATCAGTCCTTTTTCAAATAGGATGTGCGTTTTTGTATAAATTACACGAAAGTATGAGGGAGAAAATGAGAGAATTTCAAGTGATGGGAAGCATTATAGACGAAGAAACTAGATGTAAACATTACAACTCAAAGGTAGATATTATTGCAATAAAGTTTCATTGCTGCAAAATGTATTTTCCATGCTATTCATGCCATGAAGAATCTGGTTGCGGTACTCATAAAGTATGGCCAAAGGATCAGTTTAATGAAAAAGCTGTCTTGTGCGGTATATGCAAGCATGAAATGACGATTGAAGAATATAAAAACTCCCAGTACAAATGCCCTTCATGTCATGCGGAATTCAATCCGGGATGCGGGCTGCATTGGGAGCTTTATTTTGAAAATTAGGAGGTGTCACTACATGCATCCTCGAGCTACCGCTTTAGGAATCATCATTAAAGAAGACGATATCCTTTTAGAGGAGAAAATAGGGAAACACTCACAAGGAAATGGTTATTATTATCGTCCGATCGGTGGGACGATTGAGTTTGGCGAGACGTCCGACGAGACATTAATAAGAGAATTCCGCGAAGAAATAGGTGCCGAAATCCGTATTATTCGATATATAGCATGTCTCGAAAATATATTTACAATAGAGGGCATTATTGGACATGAAATTACTCAAATCTATTTAGTGGAGCTTGTAGATAAAAAACTTTATGAGAATGCAACCTTTGCAGTAAAAGAACAAACTAAAGTAACGACTGCAAAGTGGATATATAAGGAAGATCTATTTTCAGGCCAAAAGAGCATTTATCCTAATGGCATTGTCAATTTGTTAAAAGGCATATTTTATAAGAGTTAAGAATCACTTCATACAGGTGCATATGAACATCGATGCATCCTTCTTCATAAAAATATTTTTCCCATGATGGAATGTTTTAATATCAATTGAAGTAAAGCCAACTTCAGCCAACACTTTCTCCAATTCATCATGCAAAAAGCCGTTATGGACTTTCGGGTGGCTTATTTTATCGTTTTTATCAAAATCAATAATGATTAGCTTGCCCCCATCGTTCAATACTTCGAATAGTTCATGTAAAATTTTCTTCGTCTCCGGTATATGAAGAAGAACTAATGATAGTAAAACGATGTCCGCCTTCAGCCCAGGATTCCCTTTTGTAAAATCGGAAGAAAGCACTTTCGCATTCGTAATTCCTTTATTGGATATTTTAGCATCCGCAACCTCTAGCATTTGCTCTGATGAATCAACCAATAAAACAGAATCAACCAAATCCGCAACTTCAAGCCCAATTAGGCCAGTGCCGCTCCCATAGTCTATTAAAGATTTTGATGCACGATCGCTCAGCTCCGATCTTACTTCCTTGATGATCACTTTAGACAACTCGATTCTTTCTTCTGTATCGTATTTTTTTGCCATTTGTTCAAAAACGTTACTTTCCATTTTGCACTCTCCTACCTAGCGGAATAGACCGGACTTCATATGCCCGGCACCGCTCTTATAGATTAAGTTAAAACGCACCAGATCCTCCACCGCCGCCTCCGACGCCACCACCTCCAGATGAAATCGAAGTGGAACTTCCACTTGAAGAAGGAGAGGCATCGTTATTGGCTGTTGCAAATGTTTGCGTCATGAACATAGGATTATAGGCAGCATAATAATGATCATTTTTACGATCTGAACGCTGTTCGGCTCGTTCAAATTCGTTGTATAGCTTTTCTAACTTACCATCTTTCACACCGATTCCATAAATATATGCTCGGTATTTATCGTCGACAGGCAACCTCTCCCACTCTTCCGCGCTCACTTGCTCAAAGTGTTTTCTAAATCGTTTCCATTCTTCCTTTATTTGTAAACCTTTCAAATTTCGAGGTTTGTAAAAGAATGCAATACACAGCCCAACGAGCGCTAGTCCAATCAAAATGGCCATAGAGAGATATACTTCATAGCGTCCCAACTGCACAATGACCGGAATAAGCGCAATGCTTAATAAACCCGCTGACCAGCGTAACCCAATTTTCTCTTCATATAGTTGAGCATCTTTCACTTCCTGTAAAATTGCAGTTTTCCAAGTATGAAGTGTATTACTATACGATTCATGATTTTCTTCGTTTTTCGTATACGTCTTCAAATCCTCAAGCGTAAATTGTTCACCATCTCCAACTTCGTTAAACAATAAATCGATTAGTGCTGCTTCATGATTATTGACACCAGATGTATGTAGAAGTCCAAAAGACTCGTCTGTTACTTGTTTCACATAGCCTTTTCTAATTAAATCCAATAACGAAGCAGACATCACCTCAGGTCCAAGCCCAGAAGGGTGAGTATAATAAATCGTCGCCGGCATTGATAACGTTTCTTTCGGAATGAAACCGTCCTCCATTAACGAGTGCACCATTTCTCGATTATCTTTCCTCTTCATAACCATGTACACAAGCAGTCCGAATAAAAAGGCAACAAAAGCTATTATTGAGTAGCTACCGACTTTCCCCATACTTTTCTGCGCCGTTAGAAACGCAGTCCGATCTTCTTCAATTTTCTCCTTATCCGCCTTCAACGCATCACGGATTGTTCCCTTTTCTGCATTTATACTTGAAAATAGAGAAGGCTCATAAATGACTCGGATATCGCCGTTCGTACTGTCCGGAACTTTACCGAAGTCAAAAACGACAACTCCATCTGCTTCAAGGACGCCCTTTCCATAAGCAGCGTCATACCCAAGATAATCTACATCCATTGCTTTCGCGGGTGGATGCACAGATATTTTCAGTTTACCGTAATCCGTTTCATTTCTTTTATCAAAAAATGGCCAATAAAATTGCGCTCCATCTTCATACTTCTCTACACCATTTCCAATTTGATAATGCAGCTCAAAGCGTACAGTTTCATTTTTCCCTGATCGATAAACTTTATAAAGCTGCCCCTTTTTTTCAACCTTCAATAATTTACCGTTTTCATAGGCTTCAAAACGATCAATGGAAGATCCTTTTTTCGGGCTAATCTCACGGGAAATCCCATTAAATTTTCCATCAAAATCATACGTATGCTTTTCAACGACATCCACATGTCCATTTTCTTTTAGGTAGACATCAATTTGAACATCGGAAATTTCGAATTCAACAGCATTTGCTGTAACCGGAATTACTAAAAGAACTATGAAAGCCAATATCGAAATAAAATTACTCCATCTCATTGCATTCACCTCTTCTTACTTTTATTTTACGGAATAAGCAAAGTGAAAGTTTCATATTTGAAGAATGCCCATCCTATCGTATATAAGTAAACCTTATTCGGCCGCCTTTCTCCAAATCGGTTTATTACGTTTTCATGATGCGTTTAAAGAAGAAACACATTATTCGCATTAATACTATATCAATATAAAGTTTACAAACCATTCTCACTTCTATATACTTGGCATGAGCTAAAACGTTAAAAAAGAATAGTAGAAATAGGTTTTTCAAACCGTTGCTATAAAACTGTTTGAGACTAAGAGGGAAGTTGGTGAGAATCCAACACGAACCCGTCACTGTAATCGTCGAGGAACGTCCCATTTATCCACTGCGCTAATAGCGTGGGAAGGAGGGACCATCCGTTGAACCGTAAGTCAGGAGACCTGCCTATTTCGATTATCGGCTTCCTCGGGATATAGGAATGCTTGAAATATCGGTTTTGCCGTCCTTTTGGATTTGATGACAGCCGTTCTTATTTTCATGCGCTTTCCCCCGAGGAAAAGCGCTTTTTTGACGTTCACCAACAAAAGGAGGACTATAATTTTGCAAAACATGATGAAACGTTGGGGACTATTCAGCCTAATCTTTGTCTTATCCATGGCCATTTTGGCTGGATGCGGATCAGAATCGGCAAACCCTGCGAAGCAATCGGGCCAAGAAGGTCAATTAACTGAAACGGATAAAACTCAAGAGACAAATAAAGATGAGGCACTTTTCCCTGTCACATTTACCGATGATGC
Source organism: Sporosarcina contaminans (assembly GCF_042679045.1). Lineage (NCBI taxonomy): Bacteria > Bacillati > Bacillota > Bacilli > Caryophanales > Caryophanaceae > Sporosarcina > Sporosarcina contaminans. The sequence goes on from NZ_JBHTLT010000028.1 coordinate 17,735, forward strand.
TGGACGTGAAGTGACCATCGAGGAAGAACCTGAAACGCTCATCTCGATCCAGACGAGCAACACAGAAATTTTATACGCCCTTGGTGTAGGGGATCGTCTCATCGGCGTATCCGATTACTGCAACTACCCTCAAGAAGCGCTGGAAGTACAGAAAGTCGGCGGACAAGATATGGATGCCGAGTTAATCATGACACTTTTGCCGGATGTCGTGTTTGCTACAAAATATCATTTTGATAACCATGAAAACATCCTGAAACAATATGAAGATGCGGGCATTAAAGTTGTCGTTACAGGCAGCGCCACTTCATTCGACGATGCCTACAACACGATGAAAATGCTTGCAACTGCTACAGGCACGGAAGACAAAGCAGATGAAATTATTCAAGATATGAAAGATCGCCGTGCTGCAATTGAAGAAAAAGCAAAAGAGATTACAAATCCAAAAAAAGTTTGGGTTGAAGTTTCACCCGAACCGGATATCTTTACGACTGGAACGAATACATTCATGCATGAAATGCTTCAAACCATTCATGCTGTAAACGCCGCGGAAGCACATGAGGGTTGGGTGAAATTGACCGAAGAAGAAATTGTGGCCCTTAATCCGGACGTCATCATTACAACATATGGCTACTATGTAGAGAATCCTGCAGATGGCGTATTGGCCCGTGATGGATGGCAGGAAGTCAATGCTGTAAAAAATGGACAAGTGTTTGACGTTGATAGTGATACGGTTACACGTCCAGGTCCACGCCTAATTGAAGGAGTCGAGCAGCTTGCGAAACTTATTTATCCGGAAGTTTTTGGGGAATAAAATTACCTATCTTTATATCGCAAGTATCGGGGTTGTACTTTGTGCAACCCTTCTTGGCATATTCGTCAGCAGTGTAAAGTTTCCGATATCGACTATTCTTCATGTCGTGACAGATAAAACATTTGGGCTTGGTTGGCTGACAGAGGTTCCGAGAAACGAGGAGCTAATTATTTGGAACATCCGTGTTCCCCGCGTATTATTGGCCTTCCTTGTCGGTGCTTCCCTTTCGCTTGCCGGTGCCGCATTCCAAGGACTTCTCAGAAATCCTTTAGCCGACCCCTACACGATCGGTGTCTCATCAGGTTCTGCCTTAGGTGCCGTAACAGTTCTATTTTTTCAATATACAATTTGGGGGCTCGGCAGCTATACATTGCCAATCGTCGCTATTCTAAGCGGATTTTTCACATTATTTATCGTCTTCGGCCTAGTTAGGTTAAGCAGTCGAAGCTTGGCGATCGAAACGATCATCCTTGCCGGGATTATTGTCGGCGCTTTCGTAGGAGCACTTACTTCGTTAATGATTGCATTAGGAGATCGAGATGCGATGGCGCAAATCATTTATTGGCTATACGGAAGCGTAGCCATGCGTGGTTGGAGCCATGTGCAGCTGATCATCCCCTTCCTTGTGATTGGAGCAATCATCCTACTAGCCCATTATCGGGAACTGAACGCTTTAGCTCTTGGCGAAGAAGCTGCAGATCATATCGGGGTCAATGTGAAGCGGGGTAAAATACTCATTTTGATTGGTGCATCTCTCCTTACCGGATCGGCAGTCGCCGTTTCTGGATCGATCGGTTTCGTCGGATTAGTTGTCCCCCACTTAGTACGGCTCATGACTGGACCGAACCACCGGAATGTCCTCCCGTTGTCCATGCTTCTTGGCGGTGCATTTCTTGTCTTGGCTGATTTGCTTGCACGGACAGTGATCGCTCCGAAAGAGTTGCCGATCGGTGTTATTACCGCTCTAATCGGAGCACCTGTATTTGCATTTCTATTAATCCGAGATCGAATTGGAAGAGGGGAACAGCGATGATCACAGTCGAACATCTAACAGGCGGTTATGGGAAAAAGCCAATTATCCGTGATCTCCAATTCGAAATCCGTAAAGGGGAATTCTTCGCTCTATTAGGACCGAACGGTAGCGGTAAATCGACAATTTTCAAATTGATTACCGGTCAACTGCCGATCACATCCGGCTCCATTTTGATTGACGGGAAACCGATGTCGCAACTAACAAAGTTAGAGAAGGCACGGAAAGTGGCTGTGCTTGCCCAAGAAAGCCAAGTAACATTTGATTTCACTGTCGAAGAAATCGTAAGCCTTGGGCGATATCCCCATCAGACCGGTCTCTTCAAGCGACTATCTCCGGAAGATAAGCAAGTCATCGAGGACGTTATGCACATGACACGCATTGAGCAATTCAGAAGTTTTCAGTTCAGAACATTAAGCGGGGGAGAAAAACAAAGGGTTTTGTTGGCAAAAGCGCTAGCGCAACAACCCGAAGTTCTTTTATTGGATGAACCAACCAACCATTTGGATATTAAGCATACGTTCCAAATACTTACTATGCTGAAGAAATGGCAGCGATCAAAAGATTTAACCATTTTCGCCATCCTGCATGATTTGAATGTCGCTTCTCTCTATGCAGACCGAGTTGCCCTACTCCATAAAGGCAACTTCCTTGAAGTGGGAGATGTGAACATCTTGCGAAAGGAAAATCAGCTGAAGAAGGTGTATGAGGTTGATGTTAAAACACAGGCACATCCAGTTGTTGCCAAGCCTCAGCTGCTCATGACGCCTATGTTCGAGGAAACGGATGCCTCAGTTGCCCTTATTGAAAGTTTCTTTGTAGATCGCAAGGAGGACCATCTGATCGTCCATTTTACAGAGCCTTTGCGGACTATTTCCAATGCTGCAATCGGCAGTGGCATCCAGTGGTTTAAACACTTTTGCCTTATGAATCAACCATCTGCCCATACAAGCCGTGAACAGCTGAAAACCATGTTGGAAAAGTATGGCATTCCACCTGAACAGGCATCTATCGTGATATGCTCCGGAAATCTGAATGACGCTTTCATTATGGAACGGCAATTAAATGGCGTGGACATTTTACTTATTACAGCATTCGATGAAGCGGTCCACCTTCTTCTGTTCATCGATGCACCATTAGATGATCGGACATTGTTCGATTTTTACATGGCAGCGACAGAAGCGAAAGCGGCAGCGTTCCAGCGAGCCGGAATTCCGTTGGAAACGGACAGGCAGGATAGCCTCGTCATCGCTGCAAACCTACAACACAGTCTTCCGGGTGAAGCGATCGAGTCGATTTCCCGCGGACAGATCGGACAACTTATCTTATCCGAAATGACCGAAACGCTGCTACAGAAAGTAGGAAAATAAAGGAGGGATGTTGTATGGCGAAACGAAGACTCGTAATTGCAGGTACGAACAGCGGCGTTGGAAAAACGACTTTAACCATCGGAATAATGGCTGCCCTGATGAAAAAGGGATTGACTGTGCAAGGATTCAAATGCGGTCCAGACTATATTGACCCTTCCTATCATACGGCAGTAACAGGTCGGATTTCCCGTAACGTGGACAGCTATATGTTAGGACGGGAAACGGTATTGGATGTATTCACACATGCGAGCCGCGGTGCGGATATTTCAATTATGGAAGGTGTTATGGGCTTTTTCGATGGGAAAGACCCGAAAAATGATATTGGAAGCACAGCAGATATTAGCGTTATTACGAAAAGCCCGGTGTTGTTAGTCGTGGATTGCGCTAGCATGGCAAGAAGCGCGGCAGCTATCGTGAAAGGGTTTCAAACATTGTCATCCAAACCCGACATTGTAGGCGTAATTGCCAATAAAGTTGGAAGTGAAGGCCATTTCAACATTGTGAAAACCGCCATCGAGCAGGAATGCGGCATTCCGGTTATCGGGTATTTGAAGCGGGAGAATGAAATAGAAATTCCTGAGCGCAGCCTTGGGTTAATTCCTTCAATTGAACGAGGCGAGCTTGACCAATTTTTCGAGCGACTCGGGGAATTGGTTTCAAATACTGTTGATCTTGATAAACTACTTGAAATTTCAACAGTAGAGCCTCTTTCCTTTCATGGAAAAGAATCGCTCTTTTCCCGTTCGGAAGTTCCTGTTGTTCGAATCGCTGTCGCAAAAGATATAGCCTTCAGCTCCTATTATGAAGAGAACTTCGAACTGCTGAAATCCTGCGGTGCTGAACTCGTGCCGTTCTCCATAATGGCAGATGAGCCAGTCCCACCAAATTGCAGCGGATTATACATCGGTGGGAGTTTGCCGGAAGAATTTGTGCTCGCAGTAAGCAATAGCGAGCGAGCGAAACAGTCGGTCTTAGAAGCAATTATGAGCGGCATGCCAACATTTGCGGAAGGTGGAGGCTTTAGTTTCTTAACGCAATCCATCACGTTGACGAACGGTGAAACAGTGGAGATGACTGGAGCTATTCCAGGAAAAGTAACAATGCATTCATCGTTAAAAGCAATTGGCTATCGAGATATAAAAGGCTGTAAAGAAAATTTCCTGCTCCCTGCTGAAGGACAAGCAAAAGGACATGAATACCACTATTCCACTTTCGAATCGGACGTACAGCAATATGCCTATGCAACGAAAGGAATGCGCGGCACGAAATTAGATGGCTACACTGCTGAAAACCTTGTTGCAGGATTCGTCCAATTCCACTTTGCAACTTGCTTGCATATGGTCGAAAGATGGATAAAAGCGTGCACAACTTATCAAAATACACAAATGGAGGTACATCATGGGGAAAGATAAAAAAGGACTAACACTCGTTTATACAGGTAATGGAAAAGGGAAAACAACTGCAGCGTTGGGCATCGCCTTGCGCAGCACGGGTCGAGGCATGAAAGCGAAAATTTATCAATTTATTAAATCTCCTGAACGAACTTATGGCGAACAGATCGCTCTGAAAAAAATAGGCGTAGAAATGGTCCAATTAGGCATCGGCTTCACTTGGACAAAAACGCCTGAAGAACATCGGGAGGCGCTGAAAAAAGCGTGGCCAATCGCAAGAGATGCCGTTATGAGCGGAGAATACGACGTCGTCATCCTTGATGAATTGAACAATGCCCTATCGATCGATAAATTCCCGATCGATGACGTCCTTCCAAAAGAGGAAGTGTTGGACATGATCCGCAACAAACCTGAACATGTCCACCTCGTGATCACTGGCCGAAACGCCCTTCCCGAAGTACAGGAGCTCGCCGACCTCGTCTCCGTTATCGAACCTGAAAAGCATTATTACGAAGAAGGCGTGGATGCGGTGAAAGGACTTGAATTTTAAACGATTAAAAGAGGCTGTTCATATGTAACGAACGCCTCTTTTTTCTGTTATGTGTAACATCGATTAGAGAGCGAACGATTCAATCGGCTTATACAGGGATATTTTTATACCTATTTGATGTTCCAATAAAGGTTGCGTATTGTTATGAATGAACGGAGTTCATTGTTTCCAATCAGCTACTCTTCATAAAAGTGCTCCCAAAATCAACATAGATTAATATTTTTCACAATAACTGTAACATTTCACATATATATACGTGTTAATAACGAGACGAGTAAAGAGGGGGGCAAAATGCAAAGTAAACGACAGCAATTAGGAAATCTGTATAAGCAGTTATGCGATTCGAAGCAGCTTTCGGAGGACTTAACACAAGAAACATTTGTCCGTGCGACTATTCATTTGCACACTTATGAGGAAGAAGAAGCCCGTGCTTGGTTATTTAAAGTTGCGCGCAATGCATATTTAGATGAGTGGCGCAAACAACAGAAAAGGCGGTCAATCCCCTTCCTATCTGCCTTTTCAGTGAAAAAAGAAATGATTAGTCCGTACGGGCTTCCAGAGGAATCCATTTTGACAGAGGAACGGAACGAACAACTTGAAGAGCTATTAAAATACTTACCCGAGCATTATCGCTCCATTATTTATTTACGAGAGTACGAGGAATTTAGCTATAAGGAAATATCTGAAGCATTGCAGCTGACGGTTGACCAAGTGAAAATAACACTTCATCGGGCAAGGAAGCGCTTAGCAACCATTGCCGACAAGGAGGGATGGCAGTATGACAGAATGGAATAGCGATTTGGAGAAACGGATACTCAAGAAATCCCGTTTCACATTAACATTTCGAATTCTTCGTATATTATTGTTACTGTTTTTGATTTATAGCGGGTACATACTTTCAATAAACTTTGCTGCAGATAAACTACATATAGCGGATGAAAACGCCTATTACTCTAAGCTATCAATCGATTGGACTATACCAAATGTAAGAGGGGATCTTAATTTTACAGATGAAGAGATGACGTTATTTGGAACAAAGAAATTATCATATAATTTGATTAAAAAAGTAGGGAATTACGACAAAGTCATTGGCCAAGCGAAGGTAGCAAAACGTCTTATTGGTCGATCAACTATTCAATTGACGCATCCCGGGCTAAAGCAAGTGAATGAATTTTCATTTTCACTGCCTGTAGATCCTCGTACAGATAAACAATTGGAAGGCAATACTTGGCCGAATGTATGGGAAACATTATCTATGCTTCCTGAAGGAACAGTTGGAGAATTGGCTTTTTCAACAAATCGGTTTATGGAATCCAAACAACTCATTGACGCTTTGGAAAAATACGATTTACATGTATTATGGATGCCATTATATACAGGCGAGTTTGTAGATTATGAACCGTATGAATGGAGTAGTGGCGGCGATAAATCACTCATAGTTTCTCCCTTTGGGCTAACCGGAGGAAATGATCACAATGAGAATTTTCATGAGTCGATGCGAATCCTTCGATTGGATAAGGAATCTCTTATTGAAAGTGAACAATTAATGCTAAAAAACATTGAAAACCTTTTAAACAAGTCATCGAGTTATTATGAGCAATTTTTAGGATTAAGCCATTTAGAACAAAAATATCAGTATTTACAGGAAAACGGATTTACTGTATATGGAGCTGTTGTCACAGGACCCGTAAAAGAACTGTTAAAACTGCAGGATGTATCATTTATTCAAGGCGAACAATTAGGCAATGTGGAATTGTGGAACTGGCAATCAAAGAATTGATAGAATTGAGCGATTCCATGTAAATGTGCGCGTATGTAAAGGTATTTCCTATATTTAGGAGATGAACTACGTTACGCGCTCTTTTAGCCATGTAGTTGTAGTACTTGTCACAAAACTTATCTGCGGGTTTTGCAGCCTCCATTTTTCCGTTCCAATTTCCATAAACGATAATGAAGTGACCCCAAAACAGGTATCCATCTGAATAAAACAGTTCAAACCATGCATATCGCACACGTAACAACGCCATTTCAATTACCTTTCCTCAAATCACATTTATTTCAATCCACGCTCTCATATAGAGAGCGACTATCGTCTGGATCAAGAATAGTTTCTTCGGTTTCATTTCAATCCACGCTCTCATATAGAGAGCGACGTTCGTCAAACACTAAAGAACCATCATTGTAATACAATTTCAATCCACGCTCTCATATAGAGAGCGACGGGCAATGAGCCGTCTGCCTGTTTGGGATGCATCTATTTCAATCCACGCTCTCATATAGAGAGCGACTCGGCATTTTGCTACACGAACAAAAGACGCGAAACATTTCAATCCACGCTCTCATATAGAGAGCGACAAAGTATTCAAAGTGAGCTGTTTCCTTCTTATATATTTCAATCCACGCTCTCATATAGAGAGCGACGGAACAGTGGGTGCGGTATTTACAAGCTCTCGGCATTTCAATCCACGCTCTCATATAGAGAGCGACATGTATTTTAATAGATTTTACCAACGATCTAATATTTCAATCCACGCTCTCATATAGAGAGCGACAGAGGGTAGAAATTGTAAACGTTGCCCACTGATTATTTCAATCCACGCTCTCATATAGAGAGCGACTCTCGCGGATTTTTCGGTATGCCGTCTTGCCACTATTTCAATCCACGCTCTCATATAGAGAGCGACTCCAATGAAGGAAGCTCCACATCTACTGTTCCTAAATTTCAATCCACGCTCTCATATAGAGAGCGACGCGTATGGCGGCTACGAAGCCCATCGGAGGTATTTATTTCAATCCACGCTCTCATATAGAGAGCGACTTGATATTCGACATTAAACGTATCAGCGACAAATGATTTCAATCCACGCTCTCATATAGAGAGCGACCCCATTCGTAAAGCGTTTGGGTGGTGAAGAAATCAATTTCAATCCACGCTCTCATATAGAGAGCGACTTTAACACCAAGTATAAACATACCCGGTACAAAAATTTCAATCCACGCTCTCATATAGAGAGCGACCCATGCACGCTCACTATTGCCAAACATAAAGAAATTTCAATCCACGCTCTCATATAGAGAGCGACCACGATGGTAACATTATGAGTGTTTTCGAGGTGCATTTCAATCCACGCTCTCATATAGAGAGCGACTGGATTGTCAACACTAAACTGCACAAAAGTTTTAAGGTCTGCCTGCGTTTGCAGTTGCGACTTGACAGCGAGCCTCTACGGGCATGACTTCCGAGCCAGGACGCCAGCTTCAAAGAGATCCGGCTCATCCTGCCAAAGTTATCATGCCCGCCCCTCACTGTAAAGTCGCAACATCCCTTGCACGATATCTGCTTAACTCCCTGCGGCAGCCTTGCGGTATTCCATCGGTGTCAGATAACCAAGGGTGCCGTGTATTCGAAATTTGTTGTACCAGTTAACATAATCATCAAGTTCCAGATCCAGTTGCTGTTGACTTTCAAATCGCATTTGCTTGATAAATTCCGTCTTAACTACATTGAACATCGCCTCGGCAACCGCATTATCATAAGGGCATCCTTTCATGCTCAGTGATCGCTTGATGTTGAATGTTTCCAACACTTCGTTGATTAGTTGATTATCAAATTCGCTACCGCGGTCAGTGTGAAACAGTTGAATTGTATTGAGCGGACGGTCGATACCCGACAATGCTTTATAGACCAGCTGAGCGTCCTTGTTCGGACCAGCACTATAGCCGATAATTTCTCGATTAAATAGATCCGTGAACAGACAAACATAATGCCATTTGTGGCCCACTCGCACATAGGTCAGGTCGCTGACAACAGCAGCGAGTTCTTCTCGGCCAGTAAATTCCCGGTTCAGGACGTTTCCAACTTTTTCTTCATTACACTTGCTTTTATGCGGTTTGAATTGGATAACAGTATAATTCGAAACAAGCCCTTGTTCGGACATAATGCGGCCGATCCGCCTTCTGGAGACAATATAACCCTTCTTCTTTAGTTCGACTTTAATTTTTCGAGTTCCGAAATTTTTCCGATTTGAGAAGAAGATTTCCCGGATTAGTTGTACCAGTTCTTGTTCATCTTTTTTCACTTGGGTTTTAGCTTGGGTTTGAGAGTAATAGGTACTCCTTGGAATATTGAGGACGTCGCACATTGCTGATACCGAATAGAGGTGAGAGTTATTGCGGATTACATCTATTTTCGTCCCATGATCAGCGCTGCTTGCTTTAAAATATCGTTCTCCATCCGAAGTTGTTGAATCTCTTTCCGGAGCCGGATAAGCTCCTTCTCTTCCGGTGTACGGTTGTCCTTTTCACGGAAAGAACCACTGTTCTGTGATTGTTTCACCCATTTATCAAAGGCTGAAGGTGTCAACTCATATTCGCGGATAATATCCGCTCTTGGCTTACCATTTTCATAAAGCTGAACCATTTGCTTTTTGAATTCTTGGGTAAAGGATCTTCTTGTTCTTTTTTCGGTCATTGTAGTCTCCTCATTTCTATTAGTTGTATTCTACAAGACCTTAATTTTTCTGTCCATCTAAGTGTAGCCTATCCAGACAGCAGGTAAACTAAACAAATCGGAGGGGTTAAAATATTTCAATCCACGCTCTCATATAGAGAGCGACAAAGGACCTTTTTGGTATCTCGGATTTGGAAATGGTAATTTCAATCCACGCTCTCATATAGAGAGCGACATAATGACACGATCGATTCGCCCGAGGGTAAAAAATTTCAATCCACGCTCTCATATAGAGAGCGACGAAAAAAATGCCGAATCTATTTTCATTTTTTACGCTATTTCAATCCACGCTCTCATATAGAGAGCGACAATAGCGCAATCAACGAATAAGCAACGAACTCGCCATTTCAATCCACGCTCTCATATAGAGAGCGACGCTGGCTGATATGGTCGATGTACCCGATGATGTGTTATTTCAATCCACGCTCTCATATAGAGAGCGACCAAAGCGATTATTTTAATCGGATTGTAGCTCACACATTTCAATCCACGCTCTCATATAGAGAGCGACTTATTCGCGATGTTGTCACTAAAGGTGAGAAATTATTTCAATCCACGCTCTCATATAGAGAGCGACTACAAATTCAAAAGATTTTAGACCGGATAGGTATATTTCAATCCACGCTCTCATATAGAGAGCGACGNTATAGAGAGCGACATTTAATTTCTGGAAAGAAAAAGGGGCATTCGTTATTTCAATCCACGCTCTCATATAGAGAGCGACGCTGCGAGATTACGGAATGAAAAAACAAATTGGTTTGATTTCAATCCACGCTCTCATATAGAGAGCGACAGATGATACCATAAATGCATATTATGACCGTGTATTTCAATCCACGCTCTCATATAGAGAGCGACGAAAAAAAGTTAAAATCCGACAAAATAGTTAAAAAATTTCAATCCACGCTCTCATATAGAGAGCGACCCCTTCATAGTCAGTTCCTTTACTCCCTACCAATTATTTCAATCCACGCTCTCATATAGAGAGCGACAAACATTGATGCGGAATACAGAAAAGCGTTGAATATTTCAATCCACGCTCTCATATAGAGAGCGACGCCATAATCGTTGTATACTGATACTTTGCTGTATTATTTCAATCCACGCTCTCATATAGAGAGCGACGCAAGCTATTCGAAGGCAAGCAGCTCGAAGTCTACATTTCAATCCACGCTCTCATATAGAGAGCGACCGTATGATGCGCCCGGTAATTATCCGATACTTGACATTTCAATCCACGCTCTCATATAGAGAGCGACAAGCCGAAGCCGAACGCGCCAAGATGACGGAAATTATTTCAATCCACGCTCTCATATAGAGAGCGACCAGACGCAATCTACAACGCAAGCCGGCGGTGGGAATTTCAATCCACGCTCTCATATAGAGAGCGACTTGAAACGAATAACGTCCTCAAGAATCCGGTCGTCATTTCAATCCACGCTCTCATATAGAGAGCGACAGGCGCGCCAAGTGACAGTTGCTACTGTCGCGCGATTTCAATCCACGCTCTCATATAGAGAGCGACGAACGCATGAAGCGTACTGAGTTTATGTCGCCTGCAATTTCAATCCACGCTCTCATATAGAGAGCGACAAGAAGGACAGGCGGAAGCAGATGCGGAAATGGGAATTTCAATCCACGCTCTCATATAGAGAGCGACAAAAGAGAGCAAAACAGAAGCGTAGAAAATATAGCATTTCAATCCACGCTCTCATATAGAGAGCGACATACATTGCTCCCGTAGCTGTTTTACGACCCTTGTATTTCAATCCACGCTCTCATATAGAGAGCGACCGATACCGACGCAATAATCCGTACCTCTTGCGCCGAATTTCAATCCACGCTCTCATATAGAGAGCGACCGCAACATAATGAAAATTCTACTTCATATTCACTATATATTGTAGTGAATATGAAAAAGCTTTTTATTTTTCAACATACTTTTTCCGTTTCTTTCCTTTTTGAACAATTTCTTTGCGCGAACCTCCTAGGGATTTCATGTTCACTTATGGTTCGCGCATTAGAAAATAAGAGGGTCTTCAACTTTAATTGCAGGTTTTGCACCAACATGTCTTACTTTTGTATCATATTTTTTTCCTATTCGGTAATAGCGTAAACTATCAACATTTGGGTCAATAATTTTCTCCAAGGCTATTTCCAACTGTCGTAATTGGGTAGTGTCAACTATACATTCAAATACGGAGTTCTGCACACGAACTCCGTATTCTTCACATTTCTTTGCAACCTTTCTTAACCGCCTTTTTCCACTTTCCGTTTGTGTCTGTACATCGTATGTGACAAGTACAAGCAAACTAAAACACCTACCTTATCAAAATGGGAGGATAGGCATCCAAATCACCGCGAAGATAACGAGCTAACAACAATGCTTGGACATGTGGAATAAGCCCCCATTGTATTTTTTCTTTTAGAAACGGGTGTGTAATTGTTTCTTGTTTTTCTTTTTGCCACAACTGCAAAAAGTTTTTACGTGCATCTTCTGTTAAAATAACCGCCTTATTTTCCTTTACAATAAAATCCTTCTTCGTTATTTGCTGCCTATTTATCATTTTCAGAACAAACCGATCAGCAACAATTGGCCTTAATTCTTCCATTACATCAAGCGCCAGTGACGTACGACCTGGTCGATCCCGATGTAAAAAACCCACATATGAATCCAGCCCTACCCCCTCAAGCGAAGCGGCAGTTTCGGATGCAAGAAGGGAGTAGGAAAATGAAAGCATCGCATTTACGGGGTCAAGCGGTGGTCTTCTATTACGGTTATTAAAATAAAAAACCTCTTTTTGATTAAGAATGCATTCCTCGAATGCACTATAATATACACTTGCAGCATTTCCTTCTATGCCTCTTAACGCATCCAAACTTGTGCAATTTCCCGCCTCGGATCTTGAAACTTTCAATCGATCAATAGCTTTCATAACCTTATTCGTATCAACGCGTAACGCATGATCTCTTACTGTTCTCTTTAATATTTGTTCACAATTGAAAATCTTACCGACAATCATATGCCTTGCTATTTTCGCACTTTTTTCTTCATCTTCCGATATGCGATATTGTTTTTTTCGAAGTGTGACGTTTCCATTCACCTCTCCTATAACTCTCCCACGGAATCTACCATTGCTTGAAAAGAATGATATACTTATATTTTGTTTCATGCACTCACTCATCAAAGCCGGGCTTGCCCCCTGATGACCAAACGTACTAATTGCTTCAATATTGTGCAATGGAATGCGCGCAACTGTTTCATTCTCTTTCAACAAGTTAAGATTTTGTCCTTTTAGTGATAGGTAAATTTCCGGATCTGATACATATACGGTATTCAGCAAATTTTTCAATCCGCCAACATCCTTTTCATATAAGTAGAAACTTTTTCCCGTTCTAATAGATTAGGCATACACTTATGCCGAAGCGAACAGTTGTTACAGTGCTTTCCAGTTTTTACGCGCGGAGTAAAACGCCGTCTATAATACTGATGCATCTCATTAGTCATATCGACGACCTTCTCTCTCATCTCTTCAGTAATCTGCCGTGGCTCGCGTCTTCTGACTTCATGGTAATAAAACGAAGCTTCCTCAATCTTTATACTAAGCATCTCTTCTAAACACATGACTTGAGCGGTAAGTTGCATTATGTCTGCATCATGATTTTTCGGCTTTCCCCGTTTATACTCGATTGGTTTCGGAATAAATTTTCCTTTTTCCCCCTGAAGTGAGATGCCTTCGTCACTTTTAGTAAACTCAACCATATCGCAAATACCCGAAATGCCCAAAACTCTTGAATGAATAGGCATCGCCCGGACATATAATGTATCCCCTCTTTTTTCCCGAGTAAAAGGATCATCCACTTTCTCATGCAGCAAATTTCCTTCTACTGTTAAAACATTATCCTCCCACATTTGCTCGATATGAATCAGCGCCCATTGTCTTCTACAAAAAACAAAATGTTGAAGGCCGGAGAGCATTAGAAATTCTTCTTCGTCATAGCCCATCATATTCCTCAACAGACAATCCTTCGAGAGGAGTTGCGACAATTCGGTAATTTTCAATTGTTGCCGGGAATTCGTTTTTCACTTTTTCCACTTTTAACGAACGGTGCACTGCAGCAGAAGAATACTGTCCAAGCTTGGAGTTATGTTCCCACCACAATAATTTATTTACTTCCATACTTCCATCCGGTCGAGCAGAGGAGGCATCGTTGGCGAATAATGTCTTCAAGACTTCCTTTAGCATTTCTGCATCTTCCTTGCTAAAACCTGTTCGTTCAGCAAGTTGCGGATTAATGCTTCCATAGCACACATACACCCCGAAATCTACTCGGTGCTTCATACCCATTGTATCGGAAGTTTTTTGGCTCGGATCTTTTTCATTCGTTACGGAGTTGACACTTTTTGTTATCTGCATACTCGTCACATCCACAGGTTCAATACTTGTAGCGGTATGAATTGAAACTGGTCCCCTTACTCCAATCGACATTTTTGTTCCTTTGAATGCAAATACTTGTCCAAAAGCCCTGACATCATACCAAGTTTCACATGCTATCGCTTCCGCCGTTTGCTCATCGGCACCTGTGGCTTTTGCCTTGGATAGTAATTTCTTTAATTCTTCAACAGATTCAGCTCGATCTTTAATACTCCGATAAGAATCAGAGCGTCTTTCGTCAGATTGCACAAGAATTGGAACACCTTCATCTTGTAAGCGGTTTCTAATTTTCCTTTTAATAGCTACGTCTGAAATTTCACCATGTCCATTAAAGTCTTGCCTTGGGCGATTTCCATTTAGCGGGTCTCCGTTCGGATTCGCTTTATTTACAGTAAATACAACTGCGAAGTCAATCTTATGATTCAGTGTCGACATGTTCTTTTTCCCCTTTCTTTGTATACAATTCCTGTATTTGACTACTATATCCAAGTAAAAATATTGGACCGAGTGGATCATCTGTCATTTGTTCATTGGTCAGCCGATCCTCGATTTTTTGGATTAACATACTGAAATACCCCGCATTACCCCATGAACGTTGAAAGTACGGAGTCAATTGCTTTCGGATCACGAGCCAAGTCCGTGCAGGATGTTGGGTGAACGCATTGAAATATCGGGTAGCATTTGTTGCTCTCTTTTCATCCCGCTCTTTTAAAATCCTGCTTTCCATTACTTCAGCTAAACCTAATAGCCGGCCAAACAAATAATCCCTTTGGTTGTTTTCTTCCATTAAAGCCACGCCATATCCCTCCTCTTCGTAATATTTTGCAGTCAATGCGCATGCGATATTTACAGTTGCATTCCAAGATTCTGTCGAATTGGTAAAACTGAATGGATTTTTCACACGATTGAAGATGATCCGCACAATGTCGTTCGGCAACCGTTTCCGTTCGACAATGCACGGGAGCAAACGTGTATAGAGTTCTTTCTTTATTCTGCTATCCGCCTTGCTGCCGTAGACGGCCTCTGCAATCCGATAGGTGGACGGTGTTCCAACAAAAGAATGAATTTTATTTGTTTTGGCATCTTTATGACTTTGCAACCAACGGCATGTATGATGCCATTCCTGAATAGCATCATAGAAAAGATCCGCCTCAATTCGTTGGTAATAAACTATAGCCAATCTGCCCGTTGTTGCCGCATCAAGAGCCATTACGATTATGTCTTCCAAATCCTCTTTCTTCAATGAATGGCGCATTCCCTGGATCGCCTTATTCAGTTCACCTGCTACGAGTTCCTCCGTGCGAGCAATGTCGTTTTTTAATGAATCGAATTCAGAAGTGAAAAGATCATCCCATTCAGTGTTCTCCTGTTCAATCAATTCACGCGTACTTGCAAAAGGAGACGCTACATCCGCATGTTCAATTCCAAATGCCACGAAATACCGTGTATCTACATATGTCCCTTGCCTTTGAATTAGCCATCTAAGTGCGTGATGCGCTTTTTGCGAAGTCTCATACCCAATTTGAACAGCTTCGGTCGGTTTTGCAAATCTGCCGCGATATGTAAAACCTTTATCATCATTCGCAGAGATCAATTTCGACATATCCCCAGCATTTCGGATTCTTGAACCGTGCCGAGTTGTTAAACCAACTTTTTCCCCCGTAACATAACAAATCCCCTTTTCTGCTTCTTGATAATGTTCCAGGAATTCAATGAACGACCGAAAAAGCTCCCTATCCTCCCAAACGACAGGATCATTTGCAGTTTCATGATAGACATCAAACCGAACAAATGCAGTCGATGCATCGCCAGTTACGACTTTATAAATCATAGGCTTTTCTTCTTTCGAGCTCGCAGGCCACTTCTCTAATATCTTCCCCCTTTCGTTCGTCGGAAGGATATGTGCATCTATTAAATCTTCTATCAACCTACCTTTGGAAACATAGCGGTAGATTGCCCGCACTTTCCGATTCGTGAGGGGCGAATCATTCCACGCCTTCATTTGCTTCAGATAATCAGGATGATGCTCCTTATATTTTGGATCCCCTCCAAATTTTGTAAAATCTCCAGCTACATAGACTAATTTGTCATGAAGAAAATGCGGGGCACTACTGTTGCTTCGGTTTGCAGAACTTGGTGTTGCCGGCACAATTGTTCTGGCATTTTCTTTCTCAATGACCTTTGCGTTGAGAAATTCACCTTCCGCTGTCAGAAGCACTTCGATTTGCGCACTTTGCATGACATGCGACACCGGCAGCAACGTCATGCGCTGATTGCGTCTTTCTTCAAATTCTCCGACACGCGTTTGGTTTCGGCCATAGACATTGTTCAGTTCTTCCATCCAGCTCATCGGTCAACCTCCTTAAATAGAGATTCGTATTCCTCATCAACAGAAGTAAAATTGACTCCTCTTTCAAATTTTTTCATCGGCTCTTTATGAATTGTTCGAATGATATTACACTCTTCCGGTCTATCAAAACGAATAATGCCATCCTTCATCGTAGGATTCCAAAGACGAGCTTGAAACGTTTCTCCATCGCCTTCATCCGGATAAGTGAATCCATGGAACATATGGCCAAAACTAATTTCACCATAGCCATCATAATATCCTTTCCCTTCACCAAATGAACAAGACTCAACATAGCCTTGGCATTCTCTAGTACCCAAATAAATATCACGACGTCCCCCACGTTCAACCGACCTTTTCGCAATGTTATGGTGCTTGTGTTCGTTGCGGTCATAAGATAGATCCGGACGATTTTCATTGAATTCAAAATGCGCACGCACTTGATACTTCGGTTCTCTCAAATACGTGTAATACATCAAGTCATTCCCATCTTCATGATATTTGGTTGGTCGAACAGCTTTCACTTCTGTCTGGATGGGATTCATAATACGCACTTCATCGATGTACCAGACGATAGTCGGTTTCCAATAAATAGACTCAGTAATTCCTTTCAATGCTTCATACGTCGGAATTTGATAAGTAAATTTTTCTCCACCAATACGGCTAATAGGATCCGTAAATAAACCATATTTCCCAT
Source organism: Sporosarcina contaminans (assembly GCF_042679045.1). Classification (NCBI taxonomy): domain Bacteria; kingdom Bacillati; phylum Bacillota; class Bacilli; order Caryophanales; family Caryophanaceae; genus Sporosarcina; species Sporosarcina contaminans. Next base: position 34,877 of record NZ_JBHTLT010000028.1, read on the forward strand.
GAACAACGAATTCGATTTGATTTCGCAACTTCTTCTTCACCTCCTTAAAATGTATAAGACTCCACTTTGGCAAGCCCGTCCAAGGACACACCATAGGAAAGATCATACGCTTTTTCCTTTAGACAATAGATTGAACCGTCAAAAAGTGGTTGGATTAAACCCGTCTCGCTCAGTTTACGCAATTCATGCTGATATAAATTGACACTATATTGCTGCGCTTGTTTAATGCGTTCGTTAAATAATGTTAAGTCATAGTGATTATCATTCAAATCAGCTATGATTTTCTCTCCATCCTCGTATGGAACAATAACTGCAGTTGTCGGGGAATCAATCGCTTCAAAATATTGTTCAATCGTTTTAAACATTCCCAGGGACCGAGTTTTCGGATTTTGCATCGCGGCCGCTTTTCCGTTCAATAAGTGATAGAGCGGATGATTCAATCCTTTTGGAGCAATCTGTATTTCTCTCTCTGCTTGCTCAAAAAAGTGGGAGAAGTATGTCTCGATTGCTTTCGGACCTAAAAGTTGACCTCTAAATTCTGGATTGGAAAGGATATAGTTTTCCGTCACTTCCCCACCAATCCGAATTTCAGGCAATTTTGAAAGGCTTTCATCTTTTGCACGTACTATATAGACATTGCCCCTTAACTTTTCAGCATTTCGGTTGCACCTGCCTGCAGCTTGAGCAATTGAATCGAGACCTGCAAGTGAACGAACCACTGCCTCAAAACTAATATCTACCCCCGCCTCAATCAGTTGCGTGCTAATACAGACCACTTTTTCCTTTCCCAATCGTTCGCGTATTTCCTCTAATTTTCGCTTTCTGTGTGCCGGACACATCGAAGTGCTTAAATGGACTACGAAAACGTCCTCATTTTCCTTTAACAACTTATAGACGTTTCGGACTGCAGTCTTTGTATTTAAAATTACTAGAACTGAACTATTTTCCTCTAAAAGATCTTCAGTAAATTCAGCAATTTTTTCCGCTCCCCATCCTTCAGATTCAACTTTAGAAGTAATTGAAACCCTTTCAAAAGCTTTTACCGCACCCACAAGATCAGGCACGATTTCCGCTTTCTCTGGCAGTCTTATTGCAGGTTCAATTCGATCCAATGCCGGCTGGGTAGCTGTGCAAAGCAAAATACTGCTCTTTCCAACGGTTTGAAGAAAATTTATAGCTGCACTAAATAATGACTGATGCTGGAATGGTACAGTCTGGACTTCATCAAAGACAAGGACCGCATTCGTTAGACTATGGAGACGTCTTCCTTTCCTCGTTCCTTTTTGATAAAACGTATCCAAAAATTGGACCATCGTTGTAAAGATGATCGGATATTCCCAATTATCCCTACCGAGTTGCATCTTTTTATGCACGTCCGAATCGTAAAAATCCGTTTCGTTGTCCAACGCAGTATCATCAATCACATTCGCATGATGTTCTAAAACAGCGTCTTGCCGGTCGATAATATCCCTTACAGCTTGTGCATTCTGTTCAAGAATCGTCGTGTAGGGAACAATATAAATGATCTTAGACTTATTAAATTCAAGTGCGTGTTTTAAAGCGTAACGAAGGCTGGCAAATGTCTTTCCTCCGCCTGTCGGGATAGATAATGTACGAATTGCAGAGCATTCTAACGCGATGATATCACACTCTTCAGACATCTCATTGCGCAATTGGTTTATCGGCTTTTCACTTTTCCGAAAACGGATAACCGTTTTCATAAGATTCTCATATCCCTCTTTAAATAGAGATTGAAAATTCGAATCTAAGACAGATTCAGCTTCTTCAAAACATCTTGTATTTGTACGGTCAGCATCGATCAGACAGCTAAAAACAAGCTTTTGCATTAGAGCTAAATAGGTGTACAAATCCCCGTGTGGCTTAACCGTGCGAAGAAAACCCTCCATTTCTTCAATTGCTTCGGACACAAGAGATTGGACTCTTTCTTTATTTCCCTGGATACCTTCAAAATTCCGCACGACTTCTTTATAGTAGGGTAATTTGTCATTGGTTACACGCCTGACAAAATCCGATGGTTTAAAATCAGGCTGAACAAAGTTTTGCATGCCGGAATGATGGGATAGAATCCCCATCCCTATAGTTTCTACTACAAGATTTTGCAAAGTATTTTGTCCGTAAAAGTTTTCATATAAGTACTTAGCGCCAGCAGTTGAATGGTCAATTTTCTCAGTGGCTATTTCATTCTCCAATACGGCTTTTTTCAAGTAATTCGTGAAATGTATTGTAAATTTCCCCATATCATGCAACAGGCCAGATAGTTCAGACAAAGCTCCCAAATTCACTGATTCTCCATAGCGACGTGCTAAACTGGCTACTTCTTCTAAATGCTGTTGGACACTCTGCTCCTCAAAATCCGACTTTCTAATATGCGCAATTAGCATACTTTTACCCCCTCCACATTCTTCCGCCTTGTATAATTACCAATATAGCACAAGTTTCAGTTAAAAAGGCTCATTTCACAGAATTGTTCATAATGTTAAAGTTGCCTAAGTATTTACGCCCTTAGGCAACTTTTTCGATGTCTTATTTAGATTCGTGACGTATATCACACTTAACTATCGTCCCATCTTTGAGTAATTTTACTTTCACTGTCATGGTGCAGTTACGATCCGAATGTTCCGAACGGTTTTCTTTCTTCCGCAACCTTCGATGCATCTTACTGTTCGGCCTATGTAACTTGAAGCTCAATCCATAACTCACCCTCCAATATCATAGGCTCTCTGCCCTTCTAACCTTTATAACGGTTTTCTTTTCACCAATTATTTATGTGTCATTTTCTTTTCTCATAGAAACCACCAAACCACAAAAAAGAATTTTAAAAATATTGTAGACTTTTAAAATTCTTTATAGTAATGTATAGGGAAACTTAAAGGAAATCTTCCTTATATCGATATTTGTTATTTCATTTTCGTGAAGGAGGAGATGAATTGTTTGTCACAATCGGAGTAGTTGGCCCATCTGAATCTGTGGATAAGATTTTAAAAGTGGCGGAAGAGTTTCCAAGTGCGCGGTGCCTACCTTTTATTTATGAGGATGTAAAGGAGTTGCCAAATTTAATAAAACAGGGACAGTTGCTTGTAGACCAGTGGTTGTTTTCGGGAGTAATGAATCATACATACGCATTAAAACATCGCTTGGTACAGCCAGAACAGGCAAGCTTTCCTCTGCTGCATGGTTCGAGCTTCTTTGGAAAACTTTTAGAAATTCAGCAAAAGGAACAACGGATATTTCAATCGTTCAGCATTGACCATATAACGGCTGAGGAGATTCAAAAAGTCCTTTCTTTTTATGACATGGATCATCTTCATTTTGAAACGATTCCTTTTTCGATTGATAAAGAGCCTGAACAAATTGCACATATTCATCAAGTGTTGTACGAGAGCAAAAAGACGGAGGTTGCAATCACTGCAACAAGAGGGGTATATGATCGATTAAAACGTCAGGCAATCCCTGTTTACAGGCTTACTCCTTCCTACTTTTCAATTAAACTATCGATCGAACTGCTTATTGAAAGAGCCCAAGTGAAGCATTATGAAAACTTGCGTATGGCCGTTATCGCATGCCAAGCTCTCAATGCCAATGAGAATATTGACGCTTCTCTCTTTAAATGGAAACACCAAGATTTAGACTTAAAAAAGAGCTTGCTAACGTTAACGGAAAGATTGAATGGTTCATTCGTGGAAGTGGCAGATGGGCTTTACTACATTTACACGACTAAAGGCGAAATTGATACAGATATCGAGTCTTCCTTAATGAACAACATGGCGTCCTTTCGGATACATAACCAATTAGAAATTGGTTTCGCAATCGGCTACGGACAAACTGTTTTAGCTGCCGAACAGCATGCGCGCCATGGACTCAATCAGTTAAAAATGGGCGGGGAGCCTTCCTTGCTCATTGTTCAAACGAAAGATGATATAACGCAAAAAGTACAAAACGAAGAGCATACGCTGAACACCGAAGCGATCACTAGTGCACTGCAAGAAAGGTATGAGCTGAAAAACGCCAATACCCGTGATGTGTTGCGCATAGCATTGTATTCCCGCAAATATAATAAACCGCATTTCACAGCCGAGGACGTCGCTCAATGGTTCAAAAGCACAAAACGTAATGCCCGTCGGATCCTATCGGAATTACAACAGGATGCGATTATCGAAATACATGATAAGACCCAGGCTGCACCGAGGGGTAGACCGAGTAATGTTTATCGTTTTACGGACAACGACCTTTTTTTCGGAAAGGAGAGTTAAATGGAAAACGAACTTCTTCAGTGGATTAAAAAAGCCTTACTGCAACTGAATTTAGTGGAAAGTATGGAGCAAACAAAAGGATTTACCCGACTAGGCTACACGAAAGAAGAACAAGCAGCACAGAGGCAATTCCGCTTAATTGCCCAAAGCCTTGGATTGCATACCTATCAAGATGTAGCGGGCAATCAATGGGCTGTATGGCAGGTGGATGACCACTTAGGAACAATTGCTACAGGCTCACATTTAGATACTGTCTATAATGGAGGCGGCTACGACGGCGTTGCTGGAGTAGTCGCGGCATTAGCCGCTGTAAAACTGCTTAAAGAAAGACGATTCATGCCTACAAAAAATATTGCCATCGTTGTTTTTGCATGTGAGGAATCCGCTAGATTCGGTATTTCAACGATCGGCAGCAAGGCAATTTGCGGGTTATTAGAAAAAGATCATGTTGCTTCTATCCAAGATGCAAATGGCATTACGGTAGAAGAAGCTGTCAATAATTGCGGCTTGAATTGGCGGAATATTGAGGAAGCTGAGTTATCAACACATTCATTAGAACAATTCATCGAATTACATATTGAGCAAGGAAGCCGGCTCGAAAAAGCACAAAAAGAGATCGGCATTGTCCGTGCAATTGCCCAGCCAACTAGGCTGTTCATCACTTGCAATGGCATGACAAACCATACAGGCACCACCCCTATGAATGAACGACAAGATGCGCTCGTTCCCATCGCACAATTAATAAGTTACATTGAAAAAATTGCACTTGAAATAAACGAATGCCAAACAACTCCCCTCATGGCGACAGTTAGCACAATAAAAGCAAGTCCAAACGCTATGAATATGATTCCTGAGGAAGTTATCGTTGGCATTGATATTCGCAGTACAAGTGCAAAACTAAAAAAAGAAATTGTAAGCGCTGTAAAAAAGTTTATTGAAAAAGTAGAAGCTGAGAGATCCGTCACCATGCATCTAAAAACAACCGTTGATGATGAACCGATTCAACTGGATCAAGCAATTCAAACGACATTCACAAATCTATGCAAGGAATTGGGACTTTCATCAATGATAGTAGATAGCGGAGCAGGCCACGATGTCATGAATATGGCTAAGCGCTGGCCAAGTGGATTATTGTTCATCCCTTGCCGTGAAGGAATTAGTCACCATCCATCGGAATATGCCGATTGTCATGATTTATTAAAAGGAGCAACCTTGATTGCCGCTTTTCTTGAAAAAGCAGCGACCATTACTTCTTAACGTTATGATTCCAATGACCAGTATATAGGAGGTTTTGAATTGCATACATTCATCCAAGAGTATATCGAAAAGAACAAAGAGTATTTTCAAGAAGTATCTAAATATATTTATAACCATCCAGAAACACGCTTTGAAGAATATAAATGTGCTGCTTTTTTAGCAAATGAATGTAAAAAATTGGGCTTTACAGTGGAGCGTAATATCGCAAATATACCAACTGCTTTCAAAGCTATCTATGGGAACGGCAAGCCTGTCATCGCATTTTTAGGAGAATTCGATGCACTCCCCGAATTAAATCAACAACCGAACATTTCTATACCTGAGCGTATTGAAGATCAGCCCAATATCGGTCATGGATGCGGACATAATTTACTTGGCGCCGGGGCATTTGCCGCAGCATGTGCTGTAAAAGCTTTTCTTGAAGTAAATGAACTTTCAGGAACGGTTGTTTTTTATGGTTGTCCCGGGGAGGAAGGTGGTTCCGGTAAAACATTTATGGTCCGTGAAGGCGCTTTCAATGGGGTTGATACGGCTTTAACTTGGCACCCTTCTCCAATTAACGCCATTATGAGCCTACCAACACTCGCAAACTACCAGGTCGCTTTTCGCTTCAAGGGAATCGCCGCACATGCTGCCAACTCTCCGCACTTAGGCCGCAGCGCTTTGGATGCTGTTGAATTAATGAATGTAGGGGTCAATTACCTAAGGGAACATATCATCCAAGATGCCAGAGTACATTACGCAGTTACCGACACTGGCGGTTTATCACCTGCCGTTGTGCAACCACATGCAGAAGTTCTTTACTTAATTCGAGCGCCAAAGAACGAACAAGTAAAAGGGATTTACGATCGTATTTGCAAAATTGCAGAAGGCGCAGCTCTCATGACAGAAACCGAACTGACAATTGAATTTATGAAAGCTTGCTCCAATTATATTCCGAACAGAAGCTTAGAGGAGCTTCTTCATAAAAATCTCAAAATAGTTGGAACTAGTGAACCTAGTGAAGACGAAAAAACTTTTGGAAAACAAATATGGGATACCTTCTCAAAGGACGAACAAGATTTCTCTGTAGAATTAATGAAAGGATTTGGATATATCGGAGATGGTAGTGAGTTCAAAGGAAAATATGTAGCTGATTCTATATCTGACTACGCAGTTACAGATGAACTATTTTATGGTTCTACTGATGTTGCAGATGTTAGCTGGGTAACCCCTACCGCACAATTAACTGCGGCAACGAGTGCCCTTGCTACTCCATTACATACGTGGCAAATGACAGCGCAAGGTTTATCGAGTTTCGCCAATAAAGGTATGCTGCGCGCTGCATCAGCTATGGCATTGACTGGAATTGAACTTTTATCTTCAAAAGAGAAGCTGAAACAGGTCCAAGAAGAATTTCAAAGGTATCAACAGGACCATCCATATACTAACCCAATACCGCCCGAAGTCAAGCCAACCACACTTAGCGGGAAAAAAATCTACTAATGAGGTGAAATTATGAAGGAGAAAAAAAGTTTTTTCCAAAGATTTTTGGATATCGTTGAGCGAGTAGGAAATAAGCTTCCCGATCCATTTGTACTTTTTATCGGACTCGCGGTGATGATGATCATCATTTCCTATATTTTTAGCTTATTCAATGCTTCTGTCGTACATCCCGGCAACGGAGAAACGCTAGCAATAAAAAGCTTAATCTCTGCAGAAGGATTACAATTCATCCTCACTTCTATGCTAAGTAACTTTACAGGTTTCGCACCACTTGGCTTAGTGTTGGTCATGATGTTGGGGATAGGTTTAGCAGAAAAGGTTGGTATGCTTGATTATGCTGTACGCAAAACCATTTTAAAATCACCACCTTTTTTATTAACCTATACAGTTGTGTTTGTAGGAATCATGGGGAATCTTGCATCAGATGCTGCAATCGTATTAATTCCCCCATTGGCGGCACTTGTTTTTTATAAAGTTGGCCGCCATCCACTTGCAGGGCTAGCAGCAGGATTTGCTGGAGCGGGTGCGGGATTTACCGCTAATCTATTTATTGCTGGAACAGATGCATTGCTAGCCGGTATTTCAACAGAAGCTGCACGCTTTTTGGATGAAACCATTACCATTACTCCAGCGGACAACTGGTTTTTCAATGTTGTATCCGTCTTCGCACTAACGATTGTTGGCGGACTTGTTACTACTCGCTTCATCGAGCCTCGTTTAGGAAAGTATGAAGGAGATGCTATAGAAGAAGAGAATACAGAAGATTTGCCACAAGCGAAAAGAGCCTTTATACACGCAATAATTGCAGGGCTCATTTACGTTGCCATTATTGCTGTTACAATTTTTATTCCGAACAGCCCTTTGACAAATGAGGAAGGCGGACTCATTCCGTCTCCGTTCCTTGATGGCATCGTTCCGATTATACTAATCTTTTTCGTTATTATTGGAGTGACATTCGGTATCTCTGTCGGCAATATAAAATCAAGTAAAGATGTCAGTAAATATATGTCTGAGTCTATTAAAGACATGTCCAGCTATATCGTCTTAGTTTTTGCAATCGCCCAATTCACCGCCTACTTTAACTGGTCCAATCTTGGTACTTGGGTTGCAGTAAATGGAGCAGAATTTCTAAAAGATATTAACTTCACCGGAATGCCGCTTATTATAGGCTATATTATCTTCACGGCATTGATGAATTTCTTAATTACATCGGGTTCAGCTAAATGGGCAATTGAAGCACCGATCTTCGTTCCGATGTTCATGCAATTGGGATATCATCCCGCCTTTACCCAAGCAGCTTATCGCATCGCAGATTCATCTACAAATATTATTACACCGCTGTTTCCATATATGGTCATCATATTGGCATTCATGCAACGTTACGATAAGAAAGCAAGCATTGGGACGTATATTTCCCTCATGCTTCCTTATACAATCACTTTCTTAGCAACATGGATCATTTTAATTATGCTGTTTTATTACCTCGGAATTCCATTTGGACCGGGTATCCATGCCCGTTTTTAATCGTGGAATAAAAGAGCTTGAACGGTCAGGAGGAATTACATTTGAAACTAGTAGAACAACTAACGGACTGGCGGCGTGATTTTCACCGTTTTCCCGAACAGGGATTTTTGGAAATGCGTACCGCATCAATTGTTGCAAGTATACTTTACGATTTGGGGTTCCATTTAAAAATGGGCAAAGAGGTCATGAACGTAGATGAATGCATGGGAAAACCCGACTTAAAAATAACAAGTGAGCATGCAAAATGGGCGAAAGAAAATGGAGCAGACGAGAAATTCCTCCCCTTTTTCACGGAAGGTTATACTGGAATCGTTGCTACGCTCGATACACAGCTACCCGGACCAACGATCGCTTTTCGTTTTGACATGGATGCATTACCTATTAAAGAATCTGATTCATCAGAACATCTTCCGACTCAATTAGGATTTCGGTCAATTGCAGAAGGGACTATGCACGCCTGCGGACATGATGCCCATACTGCAATCGGATTGGGCTTAGCTACTCTGTTGGCGGGTAATAAAGAACAGCTTACCGGCGTTTTTAAATTAATATTTCAGCCAGCTGAAGAAGGGACGCGTGGCGCAAAAGCAATGGCTCGTGCAGGAGTTGCAGATGGCATTGACTATTTCATCGCCTCACATATTGGAACAGGTGTACCACAACATCATTTTGTAGCGGCAAATAACGGATTTTTGGCCACATCGAAGCTGAACATCACTTTCAAGGGTACTGCTGCTCATGCTGGAAGCGAACCGGAAAAAGGAAAAAATGCGTTGCTTGCCGCAGCAACCGCTGCTTTAAATATGCATGCAATATGCCGGCATTCAGGGGGCGATTCTCGCATTAACGTCGGTGAACTACATGCAGGATCCGGCAGAAATGTCGTTGCAAACCATGCCTCTCTCATCGCGGAAACTCGCGGAGAAACAAGTGAAATCAATGATTATATGAAGGAACAAGCCCACAATATAGTTGCAGGTGCAGCCCTTATGTATGGGGTGGAATATAGTATCGATACCGTTGGAGAAGCAATTAGCTGCAAATGCTCCGAGGCGTTAGCAAATAAATTAGCTACAATAGCCGAACAACATCCTTTTATTGAACACGTCGTCCCAATAAGCGACAACAATGCAGGTTCAGAAGATGCGACTTATTTCTTGGAAGCCGTTCAACAACAAGGCGGGCAAGCAACGTACTGCATCTTCGGCACAGACCTTGCTGCAGGGCATCACCACGAATGCTTCGACATCAACGAAAATACTTTACTTCCTGCAGTAGAAATATTGTTCGCTGCTGCTAAGGACATAGCGAAGCATGATGAGTAACGATAACAACCCGCCGAACTTTTGAAGTTTGGCGGGTTGCACTGTCAAATGAATATTTAACGCTAACCCAAAACACATAAATTATACAACAACGCATAAACCTATTTTTCAACGTATATCTGTGGGCAACAACTCATAATCCACTAAAAAAACGCTTAACTTGCCGACAAGGCGCATAAACACCCCTTATTTCTAAAAAAACGGATTCGGTTTTTATCGAACCACATTCAAGCAAAAAATCGATAAACCATGCTTAGTAAAATGAATGGCAGTATACCCCTAACTAAAAATTGTACGATGAGTGGCTTTTGTTCTTCATTCATCTGAACGCGCACCATTCCCGCTCCTTTCGTCACATTTGTATCGAACTGCACAATTTGCGATGTACGTTTATGACAATGAGGGCATTTGAAAACAATTGCCGTGCTTTGACTGCCGAAGGTACTTTTTTCAATTCGAGGCGCTCGGCGGAGTTTTTTCATTTCCGGCCCTTTCAATGAGTGCATCTCGCCGCACTTACCGCATTGAAACCGATGAACCGTATCTTCATCATACATTTGTTTGCTTAATCCTTTAAACAACCGAATGGTTTGGTAAACAAAATTAATAAAAACGATTAGCACAATTATAAGGCCAAGCATCGTCCCGATTTTCAATTACCCTTTCACCTCTTATTGAATAACGACTGAAAAGAATAACCTATCAATCGTTTAATACTGTACCCCTCATTTTCAATGAAAAAAAGTCTATTTGCAACAAGAGAACTTTATAGTCGCTCCCTTGACGTATCAGTTTTGGATGAATGCATTATTATCCCCGGAGATCACGCGATTGAACGTGGGTTTAGGTCCTACTTTCAGGGTGTAAAGGGGATGCTATTGAAGAAAATGGAGGAATGATAAGGCTTTACATTACCTTTATTGATAGCAACAATTCAGCGAAGGGTGTTAATAAAATATCAGGCACTTAAGCGATTGTACATCGTTAAGTGCCTGATATATGAATTTCTGTTTATCCTACAATCATATTTGCAACTAAGATGCACACCAAAGAAACTGCCCATGCGATCGTTGTAGGGACGGACCAAACTAAGATTTGCTCCTTCACTTCTTTGACACCAAGCATCCGGTTGACTACCCAGAACAAACTATCATTAAAGTAAGAGAAAATCATAGCACCTAATGCGGCTGCTTGTGCCGCGAGGGCCATATTGACATCCAAATTCATGACGATCGGCGCTGAAATGGATGCCGCCGTAATCATCGCAACCGTGCCGCTACCTTGTATTAAACGAACAATTGTCGCAATGAAAAATGGTATCAATACTGCCGGCAAAGGGAGTGATGCGACTTGTTGCGCGATATAATCTCCCGCACCACTAACACGCAGCACCTCGCCAAGGGCGCCGCCTGCTCCTGTAACCAAGAGGATGATACCAGCCGTCACCATTCCTTCTTCCATTCTTTCCAATGCTTCTTCCCGCTTCAAATGACCCGCCAACAGATAAATTGCCGACACAAGGGATAAACCTACTGCAATGATCGGCTGTCCTAAGAACAGAATATAATCGACCCAGCCCCCTGTAAGATCCATTGCAACCATTGTTGTATTTATGAATATAAGGAGTATTGGCAATAATATCGGCACCATGGAGCGGAATAACGATGGAAGCTCTTTACTTCTCTCATCTGTCAGCCGAATAAGCTCCTGATAAGCCAACTGCTCGTCTGGTCTTTCAAAATCCAATCCATCTTCTGTCGGTATTTGATAAATTCTTTTACCAATCCATTTTGCATATAAAACGCCTACAATGATAATCGGGATGGAGAACAGCAATCCCCAAAGAATCATATGGCCTATATCAACACCGAATATACCTGCAACACCTAAAGGACCTGGAGTAGGCGGAACGGCATGATGCGTAGCTGCCAATCCGACTGCAAGCGCGACCCCCAATGTAATGACCGATTTACCAGTCTTCCTTGATAACGCTTTCACCAAAGGGTTCAAGATAACGAATGCCGAGTCGACAAATATCGGAATGGAGACGATATAGCCAGCAATCGCCATCGCCCATTCTTCTTTCCGTTTTCCTACAAATCGTATAAGGCTATATGCCAAACGTTCTGCAGCTCCTGAAACTTCCAAAATACGTCCAATCATAACGCCAAACCCTACCACTATACCGATTGAACCTAATGTGCTTCCGAATCCTTTAGATATTGTTGCAGAAACTTCAATAGGATTCATCCCGCCAATTAACCCCGTCAATGACGCAGCTATGACCAAAGCTAAAAATGCATGTATCTTCGTTTTTAACACAAGAATGATTAATGCAGCCACACCCACAACAAGACCGACAATCATTTGCATTTCCGGTGTCATCCTTAGTACCCCCCAATTCTTTATTTAATTGATGAAGGGGAAATGCTCCCCTTCATCGCTATTCAATTATTTAGAGTGATTCTCTTGTAAACTTCGGAGCGTATTCTGCAGCGAGTTTTATGCATTCTTCCATGCTTACGCTAGCTGCGATGTTTTTCCATGCAATATCAAATGCAGTGCCATGATCGACAGAAGTCCGTAAGAATGGAAGTCCGTTTGTAATGGAAATCGTACGGTGGAAATCCGTCATTTTCGCAGCGATATGTCCTTGATCGTGATAAAGGGAAAGAACTGCATCGTATTTACCGTTCAATGCTTGGAAAAATACAGAATCTGCAGGTACAGGGCCATATGCGTCAATGCCGTCTTTTTTAGCGGCTTCAATGCCCGGTCCGATTTCATTCACTTCTTCCATTCCGAACAGCCCGCCTTCACCGCTATGCGGGTTCAATCCGGCTACCGCCAGTTTACGGTTTTCAACGCCCAATCTTTGCAATGCCAAATCACATCTGTTCAAATAATCACGCACACGCTCTTTTGTCATTTGAGAAATGGCTTCTTTCAAACTAACATGGCGAGTTAAGAAGAAAATCCGCATGCCATTTACTTGGAACATTGTAAGCGGATCTGGAGCTCCACCTAAGTCCTCCAACATTTCTGTATGACCAATATACGGTACGTTTGCCGCTTTGAGGGATTCCTTGTTAATTGGCGTCGTTGCAAGCGCTGCAACCTTTCCATCCATTGCAAGTTCCACTGACTTTTTAATGAATTCAAATGCCGCTTGTCCACATTGCGCTTGGACTTCTCCTGGCTGCAATGCATCAATATCAATATTGTTCATATCTAACACATCAACAGTTCCGAATTCGTATTTTCCTTCCTGAGGAGCAGAAACAATATTCACATTCAAAGCAACACCTGTCACTTCGATCGCTTTTTTGATTACATCGGCATCACCTACAACAAGAGGGCTGCACATACCGTAAATTTCTTCCTTGGATAGTGATTTCACAGTAATTTCAGGTCCGATTCCTGCAGCATCGCCCATTGGAATTGCGATTATTTTACGTTCGTTCGTCAATTCAAACACGTCCTTCATGATTTTTTGTTTGTAAATACGTAACACATTTATAAATCGATTGCTTTTCTCCGACCATGCCACCCTTTGTTACGACTGGTATTCCATCGAAAGTACCGCCGATGAATTTACCATATGCCGCCAAAGGGATCACTTCTTCGTCGAGTTGAATCGCTTCCGCATCACTAACCGAATAGAGTGCAGCTGTGACATCGCCGCCACTTGAAAACATGCCATCGATTATTTCATCGCTTTGCTGGATGATGGAGTATGTCACTTTTGCAAGCCCAGTAGTAATCCGTTTCGCTAATGCTTCTTCTGTTGTCTCTTCTTCATTTGCGATATTTGCCAAAGGTAAAACGGTCGAAGTAGGTGATAGCGTCGTGACAATCAATACTTCTTGCTCTTTTAATTTCAATAACCCTTCTTCCGTAGCACGCTTAACTTCCGAATCCCATCTATCCGTCATCGTCGCCAATTGAGCAGCGTCCACATATACAGGCATTGAATTTGTCTTATCCATTAAATAGCGCAATTGCCTGCCTGTAAGCCCTGTAACACTTCCAACTGTCACAATGTACTTATTTTTGTACAGGCTCTTCCTTGATAGTACCCGTGCGAACGCCGCCGATAAAGGTCCGGGATCCACCGGAAATACAGTACGTTCTGTAATGGACGCCATCGACTCAGCGATATTGCTGATTTCCTCATTCGTTACCGCATCCACTACAATAATTCGATTGCCATTGCCGATCAGTTTATGCAAGGAAGATAAGATTTTTGATTTCCCCTGTAAGACATCACCTAAACCGATATGGCCGATTTCATAATTGCTTTGCTCGGCAATGACGGCTGGTAAAAAGGATTTTGTTATAGGGTTCATCGGATCTTTTGCAACGTCCGTTTCTTGTACAGGAACGCCTTCAACTAAAAGGTATCCACCTGAAGTGACGCGTCCCGAATCAGGATAGGACGCAACGACAATTGCTACACTATCCTCTCCAGTGTTCTCCAACATGGCGTCGATTTCAGAACCGACATTACCTCGAATTGTGCTATCAATCCGCTTGCCAATTACATCGGCTCCCCACTTTTTCAGTTGTTTGAATGTATGTTCCACACGACTTTTAGCCATATCAGGAGCTACATAACGGCTATCTGTATCTACACAAATAGATGTGAATGTGCTTGTCGTTGGTACTTCTCCACCAAAGACAATGGTTGCACTTGTAAATCCGGCTTTTGCAAGTCTTACACCCGTCGCGTTCGCACCTGTCAAGTCATCAGCAATTATTCCGATCTTCATTCTCTCACCTGCTCTGCAATAATGATTTCAACAGATTCGCCGTATAATTCTTTTAGTTCTTCGGATAATTGGTCGTCTGTAATAATCGTTGATACGTCTTCCAAATCACATACTTTAGAAAACGACTTTTGATTGAACTTTGAAGAATCAGCGACAAGAATCACTTCTGCTGCGGTTCTCATCATCGAACGCTTCAAAGAAGACTTTTCAATAGTTGGCGTAGTAATTCCAAAGGAATGATTAATTGCATTCGCCCCTAAAAAGAACAAATCGACGTGCATAGATTTTAAAATCTCTTCAGTTAATGAGCCGTAAAGAGTTCCGGTTACCGTTTGCAATCGCCCACCTAAAACGATTATTTCTAACTTACTATCCATCAGCTCTGCAGCAATTTTTATGTCATTTGTTATAACCGTAAGATCTTCACGTGATTTTAATAAAACAGCAATTTCGCGTGTCGTCGTTCCAGAGTCAATGAGAACGGTCATACCGTCTCTGATCAAAGAGACAGCCTTTGCGGCAATTGCTTTCTTCTCTTGGACGGCCATAGTCGATTTTGATTCAAATGTTCTTTCATGTATTAACGGTTGGGCCCGAACTGCTCCCCCATGTGTACGGATAAGCTTATTTTGCTTTTCTAACACATCAAAATCACGCCGAATCGTCATAGAAGTCACTTCTAACATTTCCGCCAGTTGGACAATCTCAACCTTGCCTTCTAATTCAAGTAATTCAATTATTTTTGTACGCCGTTCTTTTGGAGACACTTGAATTAACCCCTAACTTCATATGTTAAATATGAACATATTATTGTTATATACAAACATAATTATGTTACTTTGAAACGATTAAGTCAATAATGTTTTAAAAATTTAATGTAATATGCCGAATATTTCCTATTAAATTGAACTGTCCACAATTACAAAATTCGAATGCATACTTCTATCCTTTCCGGGCATTCTAAGATCAATATCGTTTATTCCGAAATAGCTTAGTGGTAGAGCAATCGGCTGTTAACCGATAGGTCGTAGGTTCGAGTCCTACTTTCGGAGTCTTAAAAGCCCCTTCCATCGAAGAGGCTTTTCCGCAATGGAACAATGGGAGGGCTTTATGTTGAATTCAACTAAAACATTGTCTGTGTTCGCTTTAGGCGGCATTAATGAAATTGGAAAAAACATGTATGTGATTCAATACGGGGACGATCTTTTGATGATCGACTGTGGATCAAAATTTCCTGATGAGAGCTTATTAGGAGTAGATTTGATCATTCAAGATATTTCTTATTTACAGGAAAATAAAGAGAAGATCCGGGCATTGCTTGTTACACATGGACATGAAGACCATATTGGTGGGATTCCTTATTTATTGAAACAGTTGAATGTGCCTGTCTATGCAACGAGGCTGACGTTAGGTTTGATTGAACTGAAATTAAGGGAGCATGGATTGCTTAGGGATACGGAGCTAAATTTAGTAGACAGCGATTCCAATTTTGAATTTGGTACTATTAGCGTTTCGTTCTTTAAAACGAGTCATAGTATCCCCGACTGTTTAGGGATTGTCTTTCAAACTCCTGAAGGAACGGTTGTGCATACGGGTGATTTCAAGTTTGACTTAACGCCAGTCGGAGGAGATTATGCGGATCTCCATAAGATGGCCAAAATCGGGGAAAAAGGCGTTTTATTGCTTTTATCGGAAAGCACAAATGCCGAGCGTCCTGGATTCTCACAATCAGAACGGATCGTTGGAGAGCATATCGAGGATGCCTTCCGCAGGGCTGATCAAAAGATTTTCATTTCAACATTCGCCTCCAACGTTCACCGTATTCAACAAATCATTGATGCAGCAATTAAAACAAATCGGAAAATCGGTCTATTGGGCAGAAGTATGGTGAATGTTGTTTCCGTAGCTGAAGAATTGGGATACTTAACGATACCTGAGGGCATGATTGTCGAGGCAAATGAAATCAATGGAATGGACCCTGAACGGGTCGTTGTCATTTGTACCGGAAGCCAAGGCGAGCCGATGGCGGCACTTTCCAGATTATCGACTGGAACTTACCGTCAAGTTTCTGTTTTGCCAGGAGATACAGTCATCCTATCTTCCAGTCCAATACCCGGCAATGAAAAAAGCGTATCGCGCATTGTAGATAATCTATTTCTTTTAGGCGCAAAGGTCATCTACGGTTCCGGAAGCACATCAGGCATGCATGTGTCTGGACACGGTTTTCAGGAAGAATTGAAACTGATGCTCACATTGATGAAACCGAAATATTTCATTCCGATCCATGGCGAATATCGGATGCTGCAACAGCACAGGGCATTGGCAGAATCTGTAGGTGTGGAAAGGGAAAATATTTTTATTATCAACAACGGTGACGTTGTCGACATTGAGCAGTCAGTAGCACGCCAAACAAGAACTGTCCAAGCAGGCCACATCTTTGTCGATGGGTTAGGTGTTGGAGAAGTCGGCAAGATGATTTTGCGAGACCGCAAATTGCTGTCAGAAGAAGGCATGCTACTCATCATCCTAACGATGAGCAAAACAGACGGCAAACTATTGACAAGTCCCGACACGATTTCCCGTGGATTTGTTTATGAACGCGGAGCGGAGGATCTTTATAAAGAATTGAATGATTTAATTGTCACCATCGTTCAAAACTTTGATCGGCCAAACCGTAATCGAAGAAGTGATCTCAAACATAATATACGGAAATCCACCGAAAAAATGCTATTCGCAAGAACAAAAAAACGACCGATGATTTTGCCGTTTATTATTGAGATATAATGATAACAACCCACGAGGGCTCGTGGGTTGTTGCTATTTAAATCTTGGGCTGAAGTATGCTGATTAATAATGATAGAATGGAAATAATTGCATTTGAAAAATCAAAAGGAGTTGAGAATAGTTGAGTATGATAAATAGCAGTTTTAATATTGGCGATGTCATTTTTACATTAATCTTCGCCTTGCTCATCGTCCTATTTTTTGTTTCTTTCGCTTTGTTTATAATGTCATGGTCCAAGAATCGAAAGAGGAATACCCAGCGCGACATCGATCTTGAAAAGAAGTTAGATAGGATCATAGAATTGTTGGAGAAAAAAGAGTAGTCGTTGGATTTCTTTCATAGCAAAGAGCAGCTAATTGAGTTTAATTAGCTGCTCTTTTATTCGAAAAGAAAACATTGTCATTCATCAATTGAAATATACAGGAAGGACAATCGTTGCTCTCTTATTATGATATTACATCCACCCCTACCTAACACATTTAAACAGCAGTATAACCACCATCAATTGGTAAAATCGCACCAGAGATGAATGAAGCATCATCACTTGCAAGGAATAGAACAGTTTTTGCCACTTCTACAGGTTTTCCTAGTCGACCCATTGGGTGAAGACCAACTAAACTGTCAATTACGTCTTGCGATAATGTATTCATTAAAGGAGTTTCTATATAACCTGGAGCAATCGCATTTGCGCGAATTCCCTCTTTGCTATATCTGGACGCTACTTGTTGAGTAAGCATCTTCACTCCACCCTTTGAAGCTGAGTAAGCTGTGAGACCGTTTCTTGCAACAAGACTATGAATGGAACCCGTATTTACAATGACACCGCCATTGCCTTGTTTTAAGAATTGTTCAATTGCATATTTGTCTGAAAGATATACGCTAGTTAAGTTTACATCAATGACCTTTTGCCATTTATCAAAATCTAATTCGTGAAGATCCGCTTCAATGTTAATACCTGCGTTAGCGACCATGACATCTAATTTGCCGTACTTCTCGACTGTCTTAGATAGTAAATTTTTAACATCGTCTTCCTTGGCTACATTAGTCTGTACAAAAATCGTATCATAGCCTTGTGCATTGAGTTCTTCCGAATAGCCTTGTCCTTTTTCAGACAAGTCTGCAATAACAACTTTCGCTCCTTCTTTTGCAAACTCTAGTGCTGTAGCTTCCCCTAGTCCACTTGCTCCGCCTGTTACGATTACAACTTTGTCTTGAAATCTCATAGATGTCATCTCCTATTAATTTTGTACAGTTACTGGTTAGAAATTCTTTTACAATCATTAATTATTTATAAAATTTCACTCGATCTTCAAGTGGTTGGAATTCTTTTTCGCCTGGTGTTTCGGTTGGATTTCCAAAAGGCATTTGTGCAATCAGTTTCCAATTATTAGGGATATTCCATTCTTTTTTCACTTCATCATCAATTAGTGGATTGTAATGTTGTAATGAAGCTCCTAATCCCTCTGCTTCTAGTGCAACCCATACAACTAATTGGTGCATACCTGATGCTTGATTTGACCAAATTGGGAAATTTTCAGCATATAGAGCAAATTGTTCTTGAAGTGATTGAACGACAGCCTCATCTTCAAAGAATAATACGGTTCCATAACCTGCTTTAAAGGAATCCATTTTTTGCTGGGTTCCTGAGAAATCTCCGTCGCCGACTACATTTCGTAATGTCTCAGTTGTAATGTCCCATAATTTATTATGTGCTTCGCCAGACAATACAACGACGCGTGCAGTTTGAGAATTAAAAGCAGACGGAGTATATTTTACTGCAAATTCTACAATCTCTTTAATTTTTTCATCCGATACTTGAACCTCTTTATTAATTCCATAATACGAACGTCTTGCTTGAAGCACAGAGTAAAAATCCTTTGTCATAGATTCACTTCCTCATATATAGTCTGTATCTAACTTGCCCAGTGTGTGGCTTAGTTATTCCGCTTCACAC
This sequence comes from Sporosarcina contaminans, assembly GCF_042679045.1. NCBI lineage: Bacteria > Bacillati > Bacillota > Bacilli > Caryophanales > Caryophanaceae > Sporosarcina > Sporosarcina contaminans. The sequence goes on from NZ_JBHTLT010000028.1 coordinate 54,249, forward strand.
GTAAATATACCTTGAATTAAAGGTTTAATTCGAGATAATTTTATTCTTTTTAGTTATTTTCGTCAATAAGAAAGCTCAAATTACATTGTTAAAATTCTTTAAAAAAGACAAATTTATCGGGAAGCAAAACAGATAAAAACAGAAAAAGAGGCCTCTCAAAAATTCATGTATATGAACGAGAGACCTCAATATTTAAAAATGATTTTACTGACACGTTCTTGCGAGAAATGCCCTAAATAATTCAGGGGCTTGGCGTTTTCTTTCCTTCTGCCCTCTACACACTTTTCGTAGCAGCTCGGCGAATCTCTTTCCTTCTCTCATAAATATTCCGTACAATTACTTTTCCAACTGCGTAAACAGGCACGCCAACGATGATACCGATGAAACCGGCGATGTTCCCCGCAGCTAAGATGATCGTGATAACGGTAAGCGGGTGAATGTCGAGCGTTTTCCCCATGACGTTCGGCGTGATGAGATTGCTGTCTGTTTGTTGGGCAACCAGAGTAACGATTGCGACTCCGATGACTAACTTAGGGTCTTGGAGGTAGGCAATAATCAAAGCTGGTGTAACGGCAATCCACGGACCTATGAAAGGTACAAGGTTCATGAAGAGGGCGAAAATCGCTAACAATAAAGAGTATTGCAAGCCTAAGAGCATATAGCCAATGAAGATCATTGTCGCCAAAATAGCACTGATTAGGAACTGACCTTGGATATAAGAGCGTAGCACATGATCGATATCGCCTAATGTTTTTTTAACCCATTCACGGCTTTCCCCGCTGAATAAGTTATAAATGATCGGCGCAAATTTTTCGTGATCCTTCAACATGAAAATGAAGAAGAACGGAACTAATACTAATAGGAACATCGCTTGGAAAAACGATTGCAAAAATTGGACAATCCATTTTCCAAACTTAACTGCGATGGACTGCAATGAATCCGCCGCACTAGTGATGGACTTTTGAAGTTCATCTGGAAGGTTATCCTTCTCTTGCAGCAGCATGTCTTTTACTTCATTCAACTCACGCGTCAATGTTGGAGCATTTTCGACAAGATTATTTACTTGTCTCGTAACAGGCGGTCCGACAATCGACAGGAATAAATAAAAGAGCAAAATAAGACCTACCAAAATGATAAGTATGCTTCCCCATCTTGGAACATTTCGCTTCTCCAAAAATCGCTGCAACGGCTCTGTTATGTAATAAAGTACCCCACCTAATAGGAGCGGCAAGATGATCGCCTTAATAATGATGCCGACTGGTGCGAAAATGAAGCTGATTTCCATGAAATATTTGATGATCAGAATGGCGAGCAAAATGCCAACGCCAACTTGAAACCAAAGCTTTTTCGTCAATTCCCCACATCCTTTTTTAATTCCGCTGATCTTTTACTAATTATACGTTTAATTACGGGCGGTGTCGAAAGAAGTTTCATTGGGATAGTGGATATTTGAGGGAAAATCGCTTTGTTTTGAAATAGAATTGTATGTTCGAGTAGTTCATACGAGGGTGAAATGATGGTTTAGTGGTATATAGACATTTTATATAAATACTTTACGTTACTTCAGAGAATTCAGCGGTTACTGAAGTGGGTCATATTTTTATACTGATGCCATTGCCAAATTACAAGTGCGTCTGTTAGATTTACTATGTATGTTGATGTTTACAAATTGCTTACGAAATGTTTACTGTCGAAGATTGATCATTTTCTGGCGTTTACCAGCTCGTTATTGGCGAATGTTGATCGCTTACTGTCGCTTTCTAACGATTTATTGGTTGACGATACTCATTTATTGCCGAAAGGTAACGATTTACTGGTGATTTCAAATCACTTATTGTCGCGATAATACCTTTTACTGGCGCAACTGACTCAGTTACATGCGTAGCGCTTCATTTACAAGTACAACTCAAGCCCTCAACACATACGGCTCTTGTGTGAAAAAGAAAAGAACCGCAGTCTATGCCACGGTTCTTTATATATTATTTTTCCAATTCAATTACGATTTCATCTAACGTGAATTCTTCTCGGCCTTTTCCTTCTTTCGTTGGAATGCTGATTTCAGTTTCATTTCCATTCTCATCGATTTCCACCCCTCCGAAATTTTCCGAAGTATATTCATACAATGAAACATGTGGCGTTATAACTAGCTTAGTTGCATTAGGATCCAATTTTTTAAATGTTTTACTCCAACTAAAATTGTTTTGTCCATCCCCTTTTCCGCCGTTATGCACACCAGGGTATTCATTGCCAAGATCATCTTTAATTTCGATATCGACATCGGCGCGATTCCATTTGTCGGTCACTTCCTTGGAAACAATCTGGTTAAAATAGACAACAAATGACATCGGCGAGATCGATAGCTTGTCGATTGCGACCTCTACGCCATTACGCGCAGTATTTTTACCAACTTGCTGGACAAGCTGCTCGGCTGCATCCAAAGAGAAGGCGAATTTCCATTTTCCTTTAATATAATCGTGACTGTCGGTTGTAATGTTGCCGATGTTCCAATTCACCTTTGCTTGATCCATATCCGCACCATCTATTTTGCTTGCCGTAATCAAACCGACATATTCATGCTCTCCTACTTTTGTAATGGCACTACTTCCCGCTATCCCACTTGTTCCTTTTATATCCAAAAATCCTCCTAAACTTGGTTGTTCACCAAGGTCTTGTTCACTTTTCATTGTGTACGTGACCGAAACCGTTTTACCATCATAAATTGCATCGTTAATTGTTATCTGAATGCCATTGCTTTCTTCGGTTAGATTAAGAGCACTTGAATATTCTTTATAATTATCAAATGTTCCGTTGTTGTCCACAAATCGGAAAATATCGCCGATAATCGGTATATTGCCAGCTGTTGCAGGAAAAGCTGCCCCTAACATGCCAACAGACAATACGCATACGGCTACAGCAGACGCCGCTTTTGTTTTCCAGCTCATTTTTCTTTTTTTATAAACAGACGCTTTTACAGCCTTTTTCACCTTCGCCCGATCGATATCTGTCACTTCAACTTCCTTAAACTCCTTTTCATCTATCTCTATCTCATTGAACAACTCATACAAATCTCTGTCTTTCATAGCACATACCCTCCAGACTTTAGCTTCATCGCCTTCTGTGTTAATTTCTTTTTTCCGCGATAAACCCGATTGTCGATAGCCGTTCTGCTTAGCCCCAACTTTTCGGAAACGTCCTCTGTTTTATAGCCTAAAAAGAATTTTAAAATAAAAATCTCACGGTCTACCGGCTCTAATTGATTAATAAGCGCAATCAATTCCTCTTGATCTTCCATTTGAATAAAAGCCTCTTCTACGGAATTTACCGATTGGTCAACCATCTCTTCCGTGGAAAATTCCTTTCGCTTCGTTACTTTTCGGTAATAATCAATCGAGCGATATTTCGCTATTGCGCATAACCACTTTCTAAAGTCGGATGAATCTCCATTGAATTTCCCTGCATTCTCCCATATCGATAGAAAAATATCATTTACGCATTCATCCACTGCCCCTTCATCTTGTAATGGGCCAAGAACGTTATACGCAATTCCTTTCACCAACGACAAATACCGATCAATAATATAATCGAGCGCATCCTCTTTCTGTTTCTGCAGTCGCAGTATGAAATTCCTCTCATTCACCTTCATTGACAAGTCTCCCTACTTTTTGTAAAAGCTTTTACACTCTATACAACGAAATAGATTGCTTTATTCTCTCATAAAAATTAAAAACCATCTGGACATTAGTAAAATTCCAGATGGCTTACTTATAGCATTTCGGATGATTAGGCTGAGTCTCGTGTAATTCGTGCGAAGCAGATGATCGTTTGAGCGATGGATACATGCTTTCGAGCGGACGACACTCTCTTTCGGGCGGAGAGAATTTCAATTCGGACGGCATTTTTTCGAGCAGTACGAATTGCAGTACGAGCGAACTACGCACAATTTCAAGCGATCCCTCTGTTAGTTCAAGCGATTAGCACACATTCCAACCATGCTTTAAAAATACCCCATAAATGGCGGATGCAACATTTACGGGGCTATCTTCTATTCCTTTTGAGCGTGCATTGATTCAAAAACCCCGCGATTTGCTTTTCGTTTCGCAAAACATGGACGGTTTTTCCTTCATTTGCATAGTGCTGTAGTCGATGGAACATCGTCTTTTTGCGGCGTTTATATGTTGTAAGGATGAATTTTACAAATGTCCAGTCGATTTTTTCGGGGCAGTCTTTTCCGATGTCGTTTCGTGTCTTCCCGTGAAATTGGATCCGCCTCTTCACTACTCGATATAGACAAACGTAAAGCGGCAGCTCCAAATAGATGACAGTGTCGGCAAGCGGCTCCCGAATATCAATTGAGGAGCTATAATTTCCTTCGATAATCCATTTTTCACGTTGCACATTTTCTTGCTGTGCTCCTCTGAATTCATCAGTTGGCGCCTCAACCCAACCCGGCTTCCAATAGATTGCATCCAAATGTGTTACTCCAATGCCAGTCCGTTCACCTAATTTCCGTGCAAATGTCGATTTTCCGACTCCCGAAAACACCGATCACCATAACTCTTTTCATAGTTCACCAATCCACCGATGCCCCGGAACGTGGACCTCCAGAGATTTCTGCAAGAATTTCCGATCAGCTTTTTCCAATAAATCTTTTACAGCAAAAAAATCCGCATCATCCTTTTGCCGGGACATCTTTGCTTTGTACAATAAAACGATTGCGGGATGTAAATATGGGATTCCTTCTGAAGTGACTTTGAATAGCTGTTGCTGAGGAAATGAAATCGATGGTTCTCTACGGAAAATCCATTGGCCATTTTCCACTTCATTTAATAAGATTTCCAGACGTTTTCCGCTTGTCTCATGGACAGCATGTAATTCATGGATCGGCAACTGTAAAAATTCCTCCCCCAATGGCCTAAGTTCACCTGAAACTACTTTTTCGAATGTCCAGCCATCCAAAAAGTTCTTCAGTATGTGTTGATCGTCACGAAATACAGCAATCTCGATATCTTCATGCCCCCGTGTTTTCCGTCCTACAAATAGATCAACTGCCCATCCACCTGCTATTCCCCAAGGTTGGTTATAGCTGCTCATCTGTTCTGCAACGTTCCGACAAACCTCCATATTCATCCTCCCCCATTCATGCAAAAAGAAGTGACAGGTCCGCCACTTCTTCAAGTTTCCTACTATTCTATATCTTACTGAGCAAATGTTCAATAAACTTTAAATAAGCTTAATAATCCCCTTGATTTAAATGCTGTAACCTTCGTAAAGGAATTGCATTAATGTCAATCCCATATCGTTCATTCAATAGCAATTCAACTTCATCTAAATTAGGAAATACATAAAACTCTACTACTATATTGCAATGAGCAAGTGCTATATGGTCGGTGCATTGCTCTGCAAATTCAGATAGACATGTTTTAATAGTAGCTTCCAAAATCAGTTTTTCCGAATATACATCGACTTTGACGAAATTATCCCTTAAGTCGTCAGGATCCTTTTTAAAGTTAGGTGGATAGCGTAAGTCATCGAATGTCGTTTTTCTTTTTTCATCCTTTAAGACGAGCCGATAAATCTGCCCCTTCACACGCACATCCCATACTTCTACATGTGTAAAACGAAATTTGCGTTCAAAGTATTCTACAATTGCCACTACGTCCCTCCTCTGATACTCCCAACCCATTTGATCATTCACTTTAAACACGCATAAATTCATATAAAAACACATAATCATTTCAATTCGATGCATAACGACAGCCAACAACCCATAATCCATTCAAAAAACGCATAACCTGCTCAGAAAACGCATAACACCTTTAGAACGGCGCATAAACAGCTTGTATTTTCAAAGAAAAAAGAAGTGACTGCAACGCCACTTCCTCATCGCTCACACCATTTCATATTTTTCCGATAAAACGCAATTGATCAACGTCTTCTTTATCATATGACCCATCTAATATTGCTTGCACATCTTTCAAGGTTTCATGTAAAGTGACCGCTTCTCCTTTTTGCCCTGTGAATTCTTCAGCTACATAAAATGGCTGGGTTAAGTAAGCTTCCAACCGTTCCCCGCGTTTGAAAGTTTGCAGTTCTGCAGCAGGCAGTTTTTCTTCTCCATTTACATTCACTAACGAGCGCAATTCTCGGTAACGGCGGAGCAATTTTTGGGCTCTTTGTTGAATAAAGAAATGGTTTTGATCCATATGAGCACCTTCAAGGACAGAAGAAGTTGAACGAATCGGGTCAACAGCCGGGTAGCATTGACGCGCTGATAGATCTGCATCGAACTGCCATAACGTTTCAAGCGGACCGTACGGAAGGTCTTCATCCATTACATCTCCCGTCAAATCCAATAGGAATGATGTAACAGTATCGATTCCGATTTGTTGAAGGCGCCCTTGCAGCTCATAAATTTCTCCAGAGACGACATGGCTTTTATCAGCAGCGAATGCAATTTCTTTTTCTACCCCTAATGCGGCGATTTTTTCATACGTTTCATCGATAGAATATGTCTTTACTTCCACATTTTCCAATACATCCTGCAGCTCAGGGAATTCCCCTTCCGGCATTAACAGAATTGTTGTAAGCCCTTGAGATTTTAATCGATAAAACAATTCACTCAACACGACAAGCTGCCCCATTTGCTTCCGTGCCACCAAACCAACAGTGCCGCCTTTTGCTAGTGGTGCGAACAGATCCAACGTTTTGATTTTCGTTTCGATCATCTCGATTTTCTCCCCTCTAATAATCAATTCATCTAAACTGCACCCCGCTAAATCTGCTAATGCTACAAGCGTTCGTACTTCCGACTTGCCGACCGAAATTTTTCCCGTGCAAAGATTAGATACTGTTGCAGGCCGTAAACCGACAGCTTTTGCAGCACTCGTCAAGTTGGGTACTCGCCTTCTGAGCAATGAAACATTTAACCGTAAATTCTCACTTTCCAAATCACACACCTCCTATTACTCTATATAGTAATTTACTTTACAAAAAAGAGCAATTATTTATTACTCTATAACGTAATTTATTTTACCGTAATTAAAAACGCTCAAAGCAGGACGAACAGAAACGACTGTCTCCATCACTCTTTGAACGTTTCGTTATCTATTACATCGATTTATTCGTTACAAATAGATCATTTTCCATCACTACTCGATCCTTTTCAAACCCTTTTTTCCAAGTAAGGAACACTGCAATGGACGAAACAAATAGCAGCCCACTAAGGGATATGAAGCAAAGTGGTAGGAATCCAGACGATACCATACCCGTGAAAGTTGCAAGAAGAACAACTCTTATCAATAATCCAATGCTGCGGAATACACCATCAACTCTCCCGATAATATCATTTGGAATCCACTCCATAAGAAAGGAATTCCTGGCAACTCTCACCCCGCTATTTCCGATTGCAATGAAGAACATAATCGCTAAATAGACTGGAAGGTTCACATGAATGATGAGCGATATTACGATTGTATACAACACAACACTTACAATAATCGTTTTTTCATTTCCAATTTTTTTAGAAACGATTGGTATGATTGCCCCCGCAACAATCGCACCCATTGCATAAATCATATTTTCGAGCGCATAAACACTACCCGAAGCTTTTAAGACGTCCTTTACATAGACTGGAAATAAATAATTTGTCAGCATTACGCCGATGAATGGCATTGTCGATACAAGCAGAAAAATAAATAATACGGGTCTTTTCCACAAATAGTTAATACCTTCAGCTCCATTCTTTTTTGCTGATTCTCTGCTCTTTTGAGCAATCTTTCTTTCATAAGGCAGCTTCCAGTAAAAATAGATAGCCGCTATGTATGTACATGCATCCAATAGCAAAATATAATGCAAGTCCCATTTTGTTATCAATACACTCGCTACTCCGCCGGCGATCATGCTCGATAGCTGACCTTGGATTTCCATCGTCCCATTCAAGGAATTGTATTGCTCCTTGCTAAAAATTTCCTGATTCAAAGCAAACATCGTCGGGTAAAAAAATGTGTAATATAAGCTTCCAATTGTGTAAATCATCATAAAATGCCACACTTCATAGGTCGCTCCAGCGAATCCCCAAACAGTAAATACGATCAGCATAAGTAAACTTATCGTTTGACTCACTAATAAAATCTTTTTTCTAGACACCCTGTCAACCAAATGTCCGACAAATGGTGTCAGTATAAAACTGAGCAACGTCATGCATAGTGTGACGTAACCAAATACTGCGTCTCCGTTGTTACTCGTTACGAGCAGCCAAGGAATCGCAATCATCGTAATCCCTGATCCGATTGATGATGCAATATTGGCGGCGAGTATTAAACGGAACCTCGAATCTTGTAATAGACGGTTCATTACCGTACGCCCCTTTTCCAAAATGATATGTCTACTTTGACTATAGTCGAAATTCTCTCGTCGCTTTTCATTCAAAAGTCTCAGTTCTTTTCATTCAAACGAATGAAATTACAAAAAAGGAAAAAAAGAGCTTCCGATTTCCACACCATCGAAAGCTCTTGTCAATTTAATTGCCACTCGGTTTTGTTAATCCATGCTTCACTGCATAAAGCGCTGCTTGTGTTCGATCTTGCACTAATAGCTTTGAGAAAATATTGGATATATGTGTTTTTACAGTTTTTTCTGTTACGAATAATGACGCTGCAATCTCCCGATTACTTTTCCCTTTCGTCAGCTCGGATAAGACATCCTGTTCACGTGGGGTCAACGGATTGTAAAAATGCGGTGGCTCTTCTTTCCGCTCCCTTATTTTCATAAGCTGTGCGGTTGCATGTGGATGAATCGTGTTTTCTCCCCTCATAATTTGGCGAATGGACGCAACTAACTCGTCTGGCTCAATATCCTTTAGTTGATAACCTGCAGCACCGGCTTCAATAGCCGGGATGACGTGATCTCGATCCGAAAAGCTCGTTAAGATGAGTACCTCAATATGCGGATAGCTTTCTTTTATATGCTTCGTTGCTTGAATCCCGTCCATCTCAGGCATGATCAAATCCATCAGTACAATATCCGGTTGCAGTTTTCGAATTCGTTCAATTGCTTCTTTTCCATTTTTTGCTTCACCAATCACTTGAATGTCTTTTTGTGTTTTCAAGAAGAATAGTAACCCTCTACGAACGACGTGATGATCATCCACAATTAGCACCTTTATCATTCCGTTCACCTCTCAATATGGTATTCGGATTAATATTTCCGTTCCTCTTCCAATTTCACTGTCCCATTCAACCGATCCTCCCGCTTTTTTCGCACGATCAATCATGCTTTGTAAGCCCATGGAAGGGATTTGAATGCTATGGTCTATTATAAATCCTTGACCCTCGTCTTTTATAACGAGTAGCACATCGGTTTGCGACACATTCATGAATAGTTCTGCCATATGGACTCCGGAATGCTTACGAACATTATTCAATGCTTCCTGAGAAATGCGAAACAATGCCTCTTCCACATGTGAAGGCACATTAAGGACCCCGGAAATATGGGATTGCACACATAAACCTAACATTTCTCCATATCCTTTAATTGCTTCAAGCAACCCATTTTCTAACCCAACTGGACGAAGCTGCCATATTAAAGCTCTCATCTCATTTAACGCTTCCTGCGATAAGTTCTGAATCTCCTTGAACGTCTCTTTTATTTCAGCTTGGGCGGCCATTTCTGCTCCACCTCTCGCTGTCAATGCGACTGAAAACAACAACTGGTTAACAGAATCATGCAAGTCCTTCGCTAAACGATTCCGTTCTTGCAAAAGTGCTATTTCCTGCTCTTGCTTTGTTAAAAAAATGCGCTTGATTGCTGAACCCAATTGAAAAGCAAGCGATTCGAGCAACGCTAACTCTCCTTCAGAATAAGTGACTGTATTTGGAGAGGCAACATTCACTACACCAAACCGTTCTTGACCTGATTGAAGCGGCACCGTTGCATGATGTGTAATTCCTCCATTATCACCTGATCTTGCAGCAAGGATGTTTTCGATCCGTTTACACTCAATAATATTTGATGCCTTCTCCAACTCCCGATCTCGATATCTGGAGACACACCAGCAACTTCCGTTTTTCAAATGGCTACATCCGTTTTGCTTAAGCCCTTCTGGTAAATTTTCACTTACCATTAACTGATGCTTGCCGTTTTCGTCAATAAAAAAAATCCAGCCTGCAACAAAATTGGTTCCTTTTAAAAACTTCCGAAGTGCCCCTAACAGCATCGCTTCTATTTCCGTTTCTTCATTAATGAACTCCGCAATTTCTTTTAACAATTTTACATTTTGAAACTCCGTTGGATGCATAGATAAGCGCCTCCATCTCTTTATGTACTTTACATGATAGCATTCAGTGGATCTGCTTGCCCCGGACTTTTGACTGAATATGCGTATTCAGTCCAATTATTCTCCTCTAAAATATTGTATGGATGAATACCTCTTTTCAGGGCATCTTATCATTGATTCAAAAAAACTGTGAGGAGCGTGACGTTTTATGAAGAAGATGGCGATTGCCGCTTTAGGTCTCGGAGCGGCGTATTTAATGCGAAGCAAAGACGCACGGAACAAGCTGATGAAACAATTTGAATCACTCGCGGAGCCATTCACCTCAAAAAATTAGTCATTCCATTCATAAAACTTTCTCACGGGTATGGGGTCTATTCCTTCCTTTTATAGGAAGGAATAGGCCACATCAGCTTTTCCTGTTGCTCATTTGAATAAGTAATTTATATTGTTTACCACTCTCTTAATTTGGGAAAACAACTCTTACAGCAATGAAATAGAATGCGAGGAGGTTATAGCATGAAAAAGAAAATGGCGTTAGCTGCATTGGGGTTAGGAGCTGCCTACCTTATGCGAAACAAGGATGCTAGACAGAAGCTTTCCAAGCAGTTCGAAACATTCACTTCCACACCGATGAGAGGAAACAAACCGAAAAAGAACACAAGCACACAGGCTTCAATCTAAAAAACGAACACATAAACCGTTGCCTATAAAAGGATAACGGTTTTTTTGTAGTCTTAAATCGCAAGTAATTGAATAGTATACTCATAATGCATTAAATATTTTAATAATTTAACAAACAAAGGGGGAGTTTGGCCATGTTCTCATCGACATGGAACCGATTATGGGACATGCACAATCAGGTGAAAGGATTATTCCGATTCTTTTTTCACCCTGACACGGCAGAAATGGCTTCTGGGGGCGGAGGCGGCCAACAAGTAGGTGTCGGAAATGCAGGAGGCGGTCGTGATCCACGGAGCTACTCGCCGGCTCAGCTCATTGGGCTTATTTTAGGTCCGGTATTATTTTTACTCACTTTATTATTTTTCAAACCTGAAGGACTTACGCCGGAAGGACTCGCGATATTAGCAAGCACTTTATGGATTGCCACTTGGTGGATTACTGAGGCGATTCCTATTCCTGTAACCTCATTGCTGCCATTAGTGCTATTTCCTTTGTCTGGCGGCATGGAAGTGAAATCGACAGCATCTGCTTATGGCGATGAAACAATCTTTTTATTCATGGGGGGCTTTATGATTGCGCTCGCCATGGAAAAATGGAATTTGCATCGTCGGATTGCATTGACGATCATTTCTGCAATCGGAACGAATATGGACCGCATCGTATTAGGCTTTATGGTTGCTACAGGTTTTCTATCTATGTGGATTTCCAACACAGCAACTGCGATGATGATGGTACCGATTGGGCTTGCAATCATCTATCAAGTTTCGGATGCACTGAAAGACAACCCTTCAATCGATACATCGAAAGAGAATTTTGGCTTTGGCAAGGCATTGATGTTAGGAATCGCATATGCAGCTTCATTGGGAGGCATTGCGACTTTAATCGGAACACCTCCAAATACATTGCTTGCAGGTGCAATTGATAAAATGTACGGCATCGAGCTATCTTTCGCAAAGTGGATGATGTTCGGCGTGCCACTTGCATGGAGTTTCATATTCATCACATGGTTTTACCTTGTCAAATTTGCTTATCCATCAAAAATTAAAACATTGCCAGGCGGCCGTGCTGTCATTGATGGGGAGAAAAATAAATTGGGTAAAGCATCGACTGAAGAGAAGTTAGTTATGGCTATTTTCGTATTAGCGGCTTTATCTTGGATCACAAGAACTTTCCTGCTGTCCAAATTCATTGATGGATTGAGTGATGGGGTTATTGCAATGGTCTTTGCCATTATTTTATTTATCATTCCATCGGTCAATAAAAAAGGCGATCACCTATTGGACTGGAACACCGCTGTTAAATTGCCTTGGGGCATCTTGCTGCTATTTGGTGGTGGTCTTGCTATTGCTGCAGGATTTGTCAGCTCGGAATTATCAGTTTGGATCGGGTCTCAACTGACCAGCTTAAGCGGAGTACATATTTTGGTTGTTATCATTATCGTAACGACACTTGTCACGTTCTTGACCGAGATTACTTCCAATACTGCGACAGCTTCTATGATGTACCCGATTATGGCGTCATTGGCAGTTGCATTAGGTTTCCACCCATATGCGCTTATGATTGCAGCAGGCGTCGCTGCTTCTTGTGCATTCATGCTGCCCGTCGCAACACCGCCAAACGCCGTTGTTTTCGGATCAGGCTATTTGCGCATTCCCGATATGGCGAAAGCTGGATTTGCGCTTAATATTATTGGCATTATATTGGTGACACTATCGATCTATTTCTTGCTGCCGCTTTTCTGGGGTATCGATTTAACAACAATTCCAGAGTCTTTTAAATGATATGAGTGAAAAAGAGGTAACGAAAACCTTAATGAAGCAAAACAATTAAAACTACAAAACGGGGCTGTCCAATAAGTCCCTAAAATAGAACAGGTGG